>JBHLOJ010000025.1:21326-30722 GCA_048940605.1 Promethearchaeota archaeon | reverse complement strand
TTAATCTTTTTAATCGGATATTTTCAATTCTTTGTGGGCGCTTTTTACGTATACGATTTACCAGATAGAAAGTCTAAAGTTAGAGTAGTTGGGATAATCTATGCTATTGGTATTGGCTTGTTATGCATCTTCCTACCCTTGGGAATCGCAGGAATAATTAATTTTTAAGTTTTTCATTTTTTCTTTTTCTTTTAGAAAAATTGCCCTTCCTTAAGTGAATTAATTTCATTATTATCGCCCCTTTTCAATATTTCTAGTTATATAATTTAACCTAGATAAGTATTTATATTAAAATTAATATAATTTATATTGAACTTATTTTAATTTAAATAAAACTATTAAAAAAATTCTAAAGAATTGTAGTTGAGACCGCCATGGTCGCATCTATTGAACATCAAGAACTTTTTGAGAGATCAAAAAAATTTTTTGAAGAAAAAGATATCCAGAATACTTTAGATCATTATGAAAAGGCACTAGAACGCTTAGATCGGACAAAATTAAAGAATAAAACAGAATACATTCAATTTTTAGAATCCATCTTAACGTTTTGTAGAGACAATAATTTACCTGAACAAGAAGCTATAGTTTTAAGAGCATTAGGAAGAACATACTCAGTATTTAAGCAACATGCTGAAAGTATGAAGTGCCATTATCAATCATTAAAGATTCAAAAGAAATTAGGTAAAAAAGTAGAAACTGCAGAAGGTTTAGTGTTTCTTGCAGAAGATATTGAAGTCTCTGGGGATTACGATAGAAGTATACGAACTTTTCAGGAAGCATCAGATATATTCAAAGATTTAGGAAAATTAAGAAGAGTCAAAGACATTACAAAAGAAATAAATCGATTAAAAGAATTTTCCAAAGAAATGGTTGAAGATGAGTACTACTTAAATAAATTTCATGTAGATAAATATTAAAGTAGAACAATACTGAAATTTATTTAAAAACCAATTTTTTTTATATTTTTTTCAAATTACTTTTTTTATATTATTTTTACTTGTAAAAAAGTTGTTTTATTTTAGCTTGTATAATGAATTGAATCTCTCTTACTGAAATGCCCGTATCTTTGCTGATTTTTTTAAGGTCTTCGTATTCTGGTTTAATATTTACTATTTTTTTACTGTTTTCTAATTCAGTATAAGAAACTTTAAAGTTTATAGGATAATCCTTATTGTTTATTTCAATAGTTCGTATTTCTATTATTCTATCAACACATAGACGATTTACTATACTATATCTTACTCCTAAAGTCCCTAATTCATGAATTAATTTTTCCATTAATTCAAACGTATAATTTGGGTAACAAACAACTTTAATTATATTACTAGGTCGATTTTTTTTAGTTAAACTTGGAATTATCTGAATATCTAAGACTTTTTCACTTTTAAATTCATTAATAAAGTTTCCTAAAATCTCTCCAGAGACATCATCAACATCAGTTTCTAAAACCGCTACTTTTTCCACATATTTCTGCAATGGATGTGAAGAATGAAAAGTATCGAGATTAGTGTATTCACCTAAAAATAATCTTAGGATATTCTGAAAATCGTTAAATTCTTTTTGAGCCGTACTATAAACTGATTTTTTGATAATCATCTCAGGTGGATACTCTAAAAACTTAGGATTTAAGCTCGTTAATAAAGCAATCCCGGTGGGGGTTACTAATTCAGATTCTATAGGGCCTCCGTAAGTTATCAAATTTGACTTTTCTAAAATCTTTAAGGTAGCTGGTGCTGGAATTGTTAACAAACCATGAGCAGTATTAATTTCACCACCACCTAAGGGTATTTTACTACAATAAATCTGAAAATCTTCATCAAAACTATTGATTTTATCTAAAGCAATAGTAACACCTAAAATATCTATTAATGTATCAATGGAACTAAGTTCATGTAGATGGACTTTATTAGCCAATTCTCCATGCACTTCTGCTTCGGCATGAATTAAGGAATTTAAAACTTGGTTAGCATAATTTTTAGCTGAATCGGAAAAATAATTTTCATTTAAATATTTGTTTAGAGAATTTTGGAGTGTTTTTGCTGATCTCTGATCCTTATTCTCTTTGATCTCAATTTTTAATTGGTTTAAGTGAATACCTGATCTAGATATTTTCTTTAATTCAATAATTAAGTGAGAAACGTCAGATAAATAATCCTTTAATTTTTTTAAATCTTCTAAAATTTCTTCTGGTTCAGGAACAAGACCTAATAAAGCTGCTAACAGCATATCTCCAGAGATTCCAGAGTTCTTTAAATCAAAATATAATATTCTCATTTTATTATTTTATAAAATTGGTATAATATTCAATAATTAAAGTGATAACAATTTTATAATTATATTATCTTTTTAATAATATTAAGAATTATTAATTATAAATCAATTTTAGGGCACAGCTATGAGTTCAGAACTTCAAACTTTAAAATGCTACATGAACCAGTTACCAGCTACAATTTTAAAATTATTACATGTTGAGCCTCCTCAAAGTTTTATTCCTGAACCCGTTCAAGGAGTTCTAAATCTATATCAAGACATAGAACGAATAAGCATTAATTTAATTGACAACATGGGACTATTTGAAATAACCTATATGAAACCACAATTTATGATAAGCAATGCTGAAGTAATGCTATTGCTTAGTACGAGAAATCCTTATACTTTAGGAGTTTTACATCAATTAATGTATGGTGGATTTGAAGTAGAACCAAATGGTTTCCATCTATTGAAACATTTAAATAAACAAAATAAAAAATCGTGTTTTATTGGTCGGAAAAAAGATTTAGACCGTTATGATGGTGGAACTAAATCTATTGCTAAAGATTCAGATATGAGCACTTGGGTAGAGTCAGCAAAAGTTATTAATAATTTTGACTTATCTTGGATGCATTATTTAGACTTTGAGAACTTGCATAAACAACAGCAGCAATTAAAGCAAAGAACTCCGGAAGATTTGATAGAAAAATTATTAAATAGAACTGATAAATGGATTTTAAGTAACTATAAGCAATTAAGGAAAAATTCCCTTATGATTATAATCGGTGATCATGGCAGAAGCAAATTAAACTTAGAATATTCTGGAAAAATTGCTCAATGGCGTGAAGCGAGCGTGCCAATTGCGATATTTATTAGAAAATAAAAGCTTTACCTTTTTTAAAAAAAAGATGATGTTTGTTTAATATGGAGGAATATAAGCGATTCACAATCTCACTTCCTGAAAAATTATACACACTATTTGAATCATTTAGAAATAAATTAGGGATATCAAGGTCAGATGCAATTCGAAAAGCAATGCATTCTTTTATGATCAGTGAAGAGAATATTCCAATAAGTTCTGGAAATGTTGTTGGGTGCATAACATTTATTATGGCTCATGAACACCCAGATATTGAGCAACAGAATCATTCTCATAATTCATCTTATAGAGCTGATCATGAGCATGACTTTCATTCTCGTACAATGTATGCTAGTGTTCAGCAAACAGATGAGTTATTAAAAATTGATATTCAACATCATTTTTTTGACATAATCATATCTACCATGCATGTTCACCTTGAATATGATAAATGTCTAGAAATAATTGCTGTTTCAGGACCATATAGTAGGGTAAAGATTCTTAAAGAGCGTTTACAGAAACTGAAAAGCATAATCTCTGTAAATCTTTTTATAATTGATAAAGAAATTAAACAAGATTCAGAGAAAAAGTAAAAATAAGAATAAATAATTCCTATTTTCGAGAAATAGTTCAAGGTATAAGGCGATTTGGGTTAGGAATTTTTATTCTTTATTTATTTGAGGTTGTGTGTAGTTAAGTTAAAAGATACAATTTCGATGATTTAAAACTAAATACACTGTCAAATTAGTAATTTCAATTTAGTATAAAAGAATAGATTAAAAAAAAACATTAATTTAGTTTTTTACACAAGAAATCTATAAATCTTTTTCTTGGACTGTCTTTCGGTTATTAGCTTTAGCTCTTCCAATCGCCTTATCAAGGATTTCAATAATAGCATCGTTAAGTGCGGGGCCATCAATTAAATCTCCACTTGTATTGCACCCTTTACTCTTGATGTATTCTCGAACTTTACTTTTAACAAACAGAGCCTCTACAGCTGCCTTTTTAGCCATTTTTTTATTCCTCCTATAATGATTTTATAACTGTTTTAAATATAAATTATATTTTAAATATTAATCTATCATTCTTATTTTTAAACTTTAAGATCAAATCATCTTAAACGATGAATAACAATGCTCTAAATACAAAATTTGCAGTTTCAAAAATCTGTGAAATTTGGGACCGATTTTAAAATTAAACATAGAATTAGTAAGTTCTCTCCAATTCCAAATCAGAAATAATACGAATAGCTTATATTTAAAGATAATTTTGATGAGAACTATTTTTCTAAATGAAAAATCAATTTTTTAGGTTAAGACAAAAATTGTGGAAAAACCAGATTATTTAAATCGGTATAAATCTAGTATCTATGTGATAAATCTTGAGAAAGATCATATTTTCAAGAGCACCCGTTCGAATATGTGATATTGGGGGATGGACTGATACTTGGTTTTGCCAAAATGGTGCCGTGTTTAATGTTTGTATTGGACTCTATAGTTATGTTAAGATTATTCCAACCAATACAAATACGATAAATATTATATCAGAAAATCTAAATAAGCACACAGAAATTAAAGATTTTCATAAAATTGAATATGATGGGAACCTTGATTTATTAAAATCTGCGATTAAAAGATTAAAAATAAGAGACGGATTAGATATTTATGTTAGAACAGAGGCCCCTCCTGGGTCTGGAACGGGTACGAGTGCTAGCGTGGCTGTAGCATTAATTACAGCCTTAAATAATTTATCTAACAAAGAACAAAATCCTTTAGAAATCGCTAAACTAGCTCACAAACTTGAGATAGAAGAATTAAGATTGGAAAGTGGAGTTCAAGATCAATATGCCGCCGCATTTGGAGGAATAAATTTTATGGAAATTAATTATCCTGAGGTAAAATTAATACCCCTTAAGATTGAGAAAAATTTAATATTCGAGTTAGAAAATCAAATGATTCTAGTGTATCTTAGTAAGCGGAGTTCTAGTGAAATGCATAGAGCTGTTATAGAAAACTATAAAAAAGGAGATACTTCAACCCTGAAGGCATTTGAGGTTATAAAAAATTGTGCATATGAAATGAAGAAGGCGATTCAATCCAATGATATAATATATATTGGAGATTTAATGAATAAAAATTGGACCGCTCAAAAACAGTTACATAATTCAATGGTCAATGCTGATATTAAAGAAGCTGAACGTATAGCTATTAATAATGGAGCATTAGGGTTTAAAGTTAATGGTGCTGGGGGTGGAGGTTCTGTTTCTATTCTAGCTGATACTGGGAAAGAATACGTTTTAAAACAGGAATTAATTAAGAGTGGCTTTCAAATACTCCCTGTAAAGCTAGACTTTATGGGTGTTCAAACTTGGATTGTTTAATATAATCTCCAAAGTTTTTGCAGATTATTTTTATTCAAAAGTATGCCCTTTTTATAGTTTAGATGGAAAACATTTATATGATCATACACGATCAGGCAAGATTTCCTTCTAAAATAAAAGTTTATAATGTTTGTTCATTAATACATAATTTATTCATTTTTAATAAATCAGGTATTTGTTTTTATGGTCAAAACTTTACTGATTACATCAAAGTTGAGAAAAATTTAATTTCCCCTTTTATCAGTGCTCTGATGTCATTTTCTAAAGAAATGATAGGAAAAAAATTTAAAATAATAGAAATGGAAGATATTAAAATTGTAATCTTTGAAAAGAATTTACTTTATTATGGGGTGTTATGTGATACGGTTGAAAATATAACAAACTTAGATGAGATTATATCAAAAATCCACCAACGGATCACTTCTTACCTCATTGAGAAAAAGATTAATATTGAAACTGAAATCATTTATGATAAGAAATTAAATCAAATAATCGAAGAAATAATAAATTCATATTTGGATTATGAATTTAGTTCTCAAAAAGAAATTAAAATTATTGCTTTTTTGAAGGAACTAGTTTCCACAGATGATATCGAAGGAATTATCCTTCTAACTGACAGAGGAAAAGTAATTTATTCATCCTATAATAGGTTAGATTTGAAAAAATTCTTAAAAGAGGTAGATTTTCGCATAAAAATTTACAATAATTCAATATTAAAGTTATTTTATACTTTTAAAGATAAGAGATTTATATTTTCTGAGTATGTGCTTGATACTTACTTTATTATTTTGGTGTTTGATTCAAATGTGAAGTTTGGTTTAGCAGAACATTATTTAACTAAAGCTGTGAATAAAATAAAATATACAGTATCAGGTTAAACTTAAGATTTGATCTCATATTTTTAATGCATTATTTATATATCATAAGAAGTTTATAAAAATAGAATCTAATTTATGTATTATAAAAACCAAATTAAAAAATCTATGAATATAATCTTTAAATAAAATTTTCTCACCGTGAAAAAAAAATGACAAAGTCAGAAGAAGATTTAAGTGCTGCATTTGCAGGTGAATCACAAGCAAATCGTAAATATCTGGCTTTTGCTGAAAAAGCAGATAAAGAAGGATTTCCTCAAGTAGCAAAGCTTTTTAGAGCAGCAGCAGCTGCCGAAACGATTCATGCTCATAACCATCTTAGAGTACTTGGGGGTATTAAATCGACCAAAGAAAATATTCAAGCCGCTGTAGAAGGAGAACATTATGAATTTACGAAGATGTATCCTGAATTTATTGAAGATGCTAAAGCTGAAGGTAATAAAAATGCTGAAAGAACCTTTAATTATGCCAATGAAGTAGAAAAAATTCATCATAAACTCTATGAAAATGCTTTAGAAGCAGTAGAAAATGGCAAAGATATGGAAAAGCAAGATATTTACATTTGTCCTGTATGCGGTTACGCTCATGAAGGAAAACCACCAGAAAAATGTCCTGTTTGTGGGGCAGCAAAAAAAATGTTTAAAAAAATTGATTAATTTTTTTTATTTATTTTAAATTTTCCAAGGGCTATAACATCCTTTTATTTTTAACAAATAATCATCTAATGAGAAATTGAGTGATTTTTCAGCTTTTTTTAAAGCCCCGAAATTCGCACCATTTTGATAGTATTTTATAAGAAGGTTTGAAATCATTTGATCACCCAAAGAGATTAATGTTTGTAGTCTCGCATTTTTTACGATTGTTTTAAAATTCATAAATTTAATTTTTATTGAGTTTATTTTCTTTAGTTCTTTTTCAATTTGCTGATATTTTAGAATTAATTTGTTTAATTCATCCGTAAGAAAATGATTTATTTCTTTTTCATATGGAGTGTTTAATTTTGGGATAAGAGGATTTATGTTTACTCTTAATGAGTTTTTTTCAAACCCTAATTTACTTATATCTTTTAATAAGTTAATCAATTCCTCTATTTCTTCTTCACCTTCGTTAGGCAAACCAATTAAAAAATAAAACTTGACATTTCTAATTCGCGAATTTCTAATTTGGGATAAAATTGAAATTATTTTATCATTTGATATCTTTTTACCAACATCATATCTTATACTATCCGATCCAGCTTCTGGAGCGACAGTAATGGTTTTTATACCTCCTAATTCAAGAATTTGAATTATATCTTGAGTAATATGATCAATGCGTAATGAAGGGAGTGTTAATCGTTTTCCTCGGTTAATTATGTATTCACAGATTTGTTGGAAGTTAGGATGTGAGGAAACGCAAGAACCTATTAAACTGATTGTTTCAAATTGAGAATATTGGATAGCTTTATCAATCACTTCAATTATATTTTCATAACTTCTGTTCCTAAATGGAGAGTTATGAAAGGATGATATGCAAAATTTGCATTGGTAAGGACAACCGCGATTAGTCTCAATGAAGAAATTACTTTCAAAAATAGTTGTATCACTAGACATTTTAACTGATAATTGATTAATTGGTATAGGAGAATTATCTAAATTCTTGAGAACGGCTCTTCTTGGAATATTATCTAGTGATGGGATGAAGATACCTTCAATTTCTCTTGATTTAGTTAGTAATTCTGAATAAGACATTTTTCTATTTTTATAATCTCGGAATAACCTAAAAAATAAATCCAAATTAATTTCAGCATCCCCTATAAAGAGAAGATCAAATATTTTACTTAAAGAGATTGGATTAGATGTGACTACAGGTCCTCCTCCAATAATAAGAGGTATCTCTATATTTCCGTTAATTATTAAATTATGTCTTTTTTGAAATTCAAGAGGGATCTTGGCTTTTTCTAAAATCCATAAAATATTTTTAAAATCATTCTCATAATGCAAAGAAAAACCTAATATATCAAATTCTCCTGGTAAAACCTTATTTTCAATTGAACGTAAAACTGCTTCTGAAGAATAATCACTTGAAGCCGGAAATTTAATCTTTTTTGGTAAAAATATTCGTTCACAAACTATATTTTCATAAGAATTAATTAAGTGATAAAGCAACCTAATGGAATATGATGACATCCCAATCTTATATATATTAGGATATATCAACCCAAAAGAAAAATCAATTGATCTCCAATCTTTTATGATTAAATTTTCATTAGACATCTATATGCTAAATTGAGTTTCATATTAAGTTTTAATTTTTTTGATTTCTTTAACAATTAATGGCAAAATTATTCCAGTTTTATCATTAAGTACTATTTCTGCTTTATCATCTAAATGAGTGGGTTGATCGTTTACAATTATTAATTTTCCACCTTCGTTTAATGTATACACAGGTAAGTCACAAATAGGTGCTACAGTTAGTGAAGACCCCGCAATCAACATTATATCTGCTTTCTTAGCCAAATCAATTGACATAAATTTCTCGAATCTTGGTAAGTCTTCCCCGAATAGAACAACCGAAGGTTTTAAAGGCATTCCACAATAATCACATAGAGGTAAGGATTTCTTCTTTCTTTTTAACTTATTTAAAATTTGTTCTTTATTATAACTAGCACGACATCCGAGACAAGTAAATCTGTTAATATTTCCATGAACCTCATAGACAATGATTGCACCAGCTTTCTGATGTAACTCATCTACATTCTGAGTGATAATAGCTTTAATTATTTTCATTTTTTCAAGTTCAACTAATGCAAAATGACCTGGATTTGGTTCAGCATTAAAAAGTGTTGGAGCTATGTCTTCTGCCATTTTCCAAAATTTTGAAGGATCATGCAAAAAAGATCTAATATCTCCATAAATTTCAGGCTTATATTTGTCCCAAATTCCACCTTTTCCTCTAAAATCAGGTATACCTGATTCCGTCGAAATCCCAGCACCAGTTAATACTATACAATTTTTGGAATTTACAAGTAACTTCGCTGCTTTCTTAATATC
>JBHLOJ010000025.1:0-21226 GCA_048940605.1 Promethearchaeota archaeon | reverse complement strand
TCCGTCGAAATCCCAGCACCAGTTAATACTATACAATTTTTGGAATTTACAAGTAACTTCGCTGCTTTCTTAATATCGTCTCTTTTAGATTGTTCCAAAGCTGTCATCTAAATAAAATTATTGCTCCTTCAAATATTTAATTTTTTAAGAATTATATTGTTAATAAATTTATAGATATGGTTTTTGAAACTAAATTAAAAAAAATTATATTTCTTAAAAGTTATTAACCATATAAGAGCTCATTTATTATCTTTTCAAAAATTTTCAAAGTTTTTTTTATGATCACTGGTTTTACAATTATATTAGAAGATGATATTCTTTACTGTTCAGATAATAAAAAATACAATTCTTTTGAGATAATTCTTTTTTTAGAAAAATTATTACGCAGTATAAATCCCAGAAATACTTGGCGTTTAAAAAAAATCTGTTATAAGAATCATAAAACAGGAAAAGAAAGAATAATTGTAAAACATATAGTTACAAAGAAACAACAGAATTTATTTTTTTGTATTATTGGCGATTTTAAAGTAGGATCCGAGGAGACCTTTAAAATCGTAAATGAATTTAGCAAACAAGTCAATCTCCACTATAAAAATCTGGCCAAATTAAAAAATGCTTCTGAAGAATCTATATTCAAAAATATTATCTCTTTAATTACAGCTTATCTAAAAGAAAAATACACAGAACCATTAGAGGAGGAAATAATTTTTGATGAAACCGAGAATCATCATAAAAATACCATTCTTTATGCAGGAATATCTTCTAAAGGATTACCTATCATATCTCAACTATATGACCTAAACCTTCTAATGAATTTGACACAAGAAAATACCAATGAAAACATTGAGCTATTCACATCGGAACTTTCTGCAAAATTAGAAACTATTTCGATGAACACTCAGATTCGAGCAAAAACAAAAATAAAAGAAATTCACTTCGTTGATACTGAAGATATAAATAATAAAATGATAATATTATTTGATAATATTAATGGCTATTCATTGGATTTTATTGCGTCGGGGAATTTCTATAAAATTAAAGACATTTTTAAACAATTCAAATCTAAAATGGTATTAGATGTTACTTTTCAAAAGGAATTTGCAGGTGATTTAAAACCTTTTAAACACTTAAAACAATATCTTGATGAGATTGTTAATCAATTTGATGAGTGAATTCAGATTTTTATTGAACTATCATCTCTAGCTGCATTTCTTGGTTTTTCCTTTTTCTAAATTCACGTAATAATTTTGAAAATTTCTGTGGTTTACCCTTATAATTAAGTTCTCTAAGAGCTTGTTCTTGATATGCAATAAAAAGTTTATTAGAAAATTCTTCCCAATCACGGCAAATTGTTAACGTTTCCTCATCATTCCTGAGAAGACTTTCATGTGTCATTATCCTGGTGAATTCCGATACATATTTCTCAATTAAATCTGAATCAGCTCCTTTTAATAAATCCTTACAAAATTCGTCTACTGGATACCAATCCCTAACTCTAGAAAGATCTCGATGAATCTGTGTGAGAAGAACGTTTCGTGGTCCTTCCCACAATTCCATGATCATAGAATCACGATGTAATCGTGGAAATGATAAAAAATCTTCCATAATCCCATGGCCACCAAAAAACGAGATTGCCTTCCGAATCATTGCTGGAGCTTCATCAGCAACAACAATTTTTTGTAACATTATTAATTCACGCAATCTAAATCGACGTCTGCGCTCTTCGAGGTTATCTATTCTTTCTAAATCTTTTATTCCACTAATTAATTCTTCTCCAAAATGAATATACTCTGAATATACTTTAAATGCTCCGGCAGCGCTTCGTTTTGAATAATGATCCAAATCGTTTATCTGGTTAATCATTAGAGGAAATGAAGATATGGGAACTCCAAAAGCAGTTCTAAATTCTGAATACAATTTTGCTTCTCTTGCAACCAATAACGCCGCAGAAGCCATTCCAATAGCTACATGGAGTCTAGAAAGTGAGAGAACAATTCCAACAATATCAGCGAGTCCCTTTTCAAGGGGACCTATAGGATATGCTACTGCTCCATTGTATGTAATTTCAGCTGTTGGTAATTCCGCAGTTCCTAACTTTTGCTTTAACCTATCAATAGTAAAGGAGTTTCTTATTTCCTTTTCTTTATTTCCAGGAAGCCAGGAAGGAACAGCAAATGCAGCGATTTTAGTTGACGATTCAACTCCTTTTGGTTTTGCCGTAACTATAGCGTAATCCGCATGGGTGGCAGAACAGAAAAACTTTTGTCCATATAATCTCCAACAATTTGATATTCCATCTGAGGTTTTATCTTTTTCATAAACAGCTTCTACAAGATTAGCAGGAACGTCGCTTCCCCCTTGAATTTCAGTTACAAATTGTGCACCTCTAGCATATTCTCCTTTTTTTCCATCTCTAATATGTTTAAGAATTTTTTTTGCTTCTGGACTCAATGTATCCTCATATTTTTGCATAATTTCGACAGCTCCATGTGAACAAGCCACAGGACACATCACACCTGCTTCTCCATTCTCATACAGTAAAAATATTTTGACAAATCTACTCCAAGGCGTATTTCTTACAGGATCAAAAAGCCCAAGGCTAAAAACTTCTTGTTCTAATGTTTCAGTTTCTATACAGCGTTCAATCCTATCTATTCTGTGATTATGAGCATCATAGTGTTTAAGTTTGGTCACTTTTATTCGGTTCTCTAATTCATTTGCCTTTTCTGCAAGTTTTCTGAATCTATAAGAAACATAATCTGAGAGGGCTCTCAGATCGCGATCAATTTGTTCAAACTCATCGTTAGTATATTTTCTAACTAATGCTTGAAAAAAATCATCATCACTATAATAGTTAAAATTTTCTCTAACAAACAAATAATCATCAAAATTATATTGATTATTGCGATTTCCCTCTTGATTTGACATTGTTTTATCCCAAATTCTCAATTTTTTGTGATCTACTTAAACAATAAGTCGGAATCTATATTAATATATGGTTTAGTGAATAAAGGATATACCACTTAATCTTTGATATGTAAGAGTATAAAATAGAATAATATTGATTTTATAAACTTCCTTCTTATGACTCGTCCTCTTCGTCATTTTCTGGTGAATCGGAGTTAACTACTGAAACTGAATTAGTTGTTTTAGCCTGAGCAAGCTTTTTAACATTTATTCTTTCAGAACGTCTTATTTCTGATTTTCGAGACCTTTTAACTTCGACTTCAACAATTTCAAATTTATCATCGGGAACTACCTTATCTTCCCCACCTTCAGGAATAGTGACAAGTTTACTCTTTACTATAACACAATTAGTTAAAGGATAGATTGTTTTTGCCACTCTTTGAATTTGATTTTGAAACTCCCCATAAATTACACCCGCAATGAATTTCTCGTGGTTAAGCGAATTAGCAAATTCCCTTAAAATCTCCCTCATGATTTTACGAATTAATACAATTTGGGAATTTCTTGCTCTTTTTAGAGTTGTACAAATTGTAGTTATACGAAAAATATACCCATCCTTAGTGGTTAGGTTTAAAATTGTCTGAACTTTTGAACTACCTCTTCCGATTAATGACCGTATAAAATCATTTGTATATTGATGACCAATAAAAATAGCACTACATTTTTTTGCTTCATTATTTATTTCATTAATTTGAAATTTTAGCTTCAGACTAATATCAGAATATTTTCCAGTGAAATCGAAAAGTAGTGTCTCAACAGTTCTCCCCATTACATTATCTTCGAACCCTAAAATTTCACCAATGGGTTTAAAATTGAATATCTTTGGAGTTATTACTTGAAACCAGAATTTATCTTTAAAGGTTACTTTTTTAATTTTTGCTTTTTTTTTTCTTGCTTTAGAACTCACTTTTAATCCTCCCTTATCTGGCAACTAATGTTCTAATTTTCTCTGGATCATATTTAAAATCAGCAGCTAGTATTTTTTTCTTCTTATAATATTTTATCAGTCGATATATTTTTGATTCTGTTCTATTTAGACCTTTTTTAGATTCTAAATCTCTATGATTATTCTCAAGATGGTTTCTGATTTTTAAAGATTTTCTTACTAAATTTGCTAAGTCTTCTGGAAGTGGATCTTTGATATCATGTGATTCAAGAATTTGACTAACTTTTTTACCTGCTACAATCTTAACTAAGGGTACTCCTCGTGAATCTCTCATAATAGTTCCTATCATTGATTTTGAATGACCTCTTCTAGCTAACTTAACAACTTCATTCTCAACTTCATCGGGGCTTAATTCTACCCATGGAGGGCGCTCCAGTCTAGCAGGTCTAGTAGAACCACTTTTTCCTTTCTTTCTACTATGCATCCGAGCCATTATTCGCTCATCCAATCTATTGCTTTACAGATTGTTAAAATCTTATAATACTATTAATAAACAAATATACAAAATAAAGTTTTGGATAAAGATGTGGAAGGGCACTAAATTTAATTTCAAGATTAAAAATATATGCATTATTCAAAATCAAAGTCAATATGAATTCAAAAAACTTCTTATTTAAATTTAAAAAATAACTAAAAATATAGCATAATTATAATATTTATGACCCAAAACGAAAATACACTTTCCTTTATTACGGGAAATAATTTTAAATTTCGAGAAGTCTTTGAGATCTTCAAGAAAATGAAAGTAAAATATGACATAATCCAAAGAGATATTGAAACTACTGAAATACAAACTGAATCATTAAAAGATGTAGCTTTATTTAAATTAAATAGCGTAAAACATAAAATAGAAGGATCTTTTTTTATAGAAGATGCTGGATTTTTTGTAGATATCCCCCTAAAAGGATTTCCTGGGATATATTCGTCATACGTGTTAAAAACAATAGGCAATGAAGGAATAATCAAACTCATTAATGACTTTGAAGGATCTGTAGCTCACTTCTCGGCAGTAATTGCACTTTATTTCAAACCAATTGATAAAATATTATTTTTTGAAGGAATGGTTGAAGGAAAAGTCTCTAATGCCATTAAAGGTAAAGGAGGATTCGGATTTGACCCTATATTCATCCCAAATATTGTCCCAGATAAAACTTTTGCTGAATTATCTACTGATGAAAAGAATAAAATTTCGCATAGAGGTCAAGCATTAGAAAAATTATTGGAATTTTTAAAAAACAATTGAAAAAGAAAATAAGTTAGCCAAGATTCTGATCTTATTGGCTTCAAAACGTTTGTCGAAAAATTTCCATTATAGTTTGTCTTGATAGTTTTATTAAAATTATATAAGTTCCTAAAAATCCAATCGAAATTGAAGTTATAAAAACCCGGAGTAGAACATCAATAGGAACAGTAAATATTATTGGCATTTCAGTCATTAGACCCATGTTTGTTTCTAATAAATATGCCGTATAGGTACCTATTATTGTACCCATTACGCCAGAACTAAGTAATAAAATCAAACTTTCAACTAAGAACATATTCCGTACATTTCGAGTTTTCATTCCCATAGAACGTAATATTCCAATCTCGAATTTTCTTTCTAGCATAATGGCATACATATTACTCACTAATCCAAAGATACTAATCATAATCGTAAATGATAGAATTAGTTCCATCAAAAAACTTTGTCTTTCTGTCATGTCCTCTATAAAATTAATTTTTGAAATTGCGTCATCAATAATTATATCCTTATCTTGATACATTAACCTGATATCCTCTTTTGTTTCTTCAATATTTTCTTCAGTTTTTTCAATTAAATTTATAAAGACTTTGTCTACAACCATATTACTTGCTCCAGGATTATCAATTTGCATCAAACGCATGTAATTATCTAAGGAAACCATCACACCTCCTCCCTCAGCAGTGGCTTCATTACTTCTAAAGTTAAAAAAACCAGGAATTCCCCCCGAGATCCCAACTACTGTTAGATTATAGGGTATTCCAATATCATCACTAGGATCATAAAAAGTTATTCGAATTTTTTCCCCTACATCTCTAATTCCAACCACACTTGCAATTGATTTCGCGATAATACATGTATCATTGTTTGTAAATAATTTATTAAAGGAATATCCAGTACTACTTCCATCACTCTTCCAAATTATTAAGTTTCTATTAATTAAATCAATAAAATTTTCATCTATGCCTATGAATCCTGCATTAACAACATCAAAATCCGTAAGATCTCCTGCTGTTGTTCTAATCTTCATTTTTTCTTGAGCAGTATAAAATTCAAAAAGGTCCATCAAGACCTCTTCTGAACCTCCTCTGCTAAAACCAACTTGACCTTCACTAATTTTGAAGACTGTTGCTAAAGTAGCCTGAAGATCGAATGTATTATGGAGTGACATAGCAACTTTATCAACGCCAGGTAATGTCCTAATTTCATCAACCATTTCTAGAATTAAGGCGCTTTGTTCATCATATAATTCCTGATTTAATAAAACTAAATCTGAACCATATTGAAATTTTAAATTTAATGCCATATTTTCAGATTCCATCTCTGTAATACTTGTAATAAAAAAAATAAATGAAAAACTAATAGCAAACATGAGAACAGTACTTGTATTACGCCTTCTATATCTTTTTAAAGAGATTCCAATAATATTTTTATATTTTTTAATAAATGGAGAAACAATTCCTAAGAAGATTTTTTGAATTAAAGGGATTATTCCTATAGAAGCAAAAACTAATCCTATTAAGATTGCTGCTAATAAACCAACGAATAATGATGATGTTAACATAAAATCACCAGTAACAAAGATATTAGGAATCAATATAAAAACAATCATTCCAATCGTTGCTATTGCTATTCCTACCAGAAAACTCTTTATATTGACACTCCCTTCTTTTTTGATTTCCCACCCCTCTTCCTCTGTTCTAAAAGGGGTTATTGATTTTATTAAATCTATCTTTGCTGTTTTTAAAGCAGGCAATATAGCAACTCCTAATGAAACCAAAGTTCCAATTCCGAACGTCATATAAATGGTTTGTGGTTTTATTACCCAATCTACATCAGAAAAAGTAAATTGAAAATTATAAAGCTTAAAAAAGCTTTTTGCTATTGGAATAATTAATGAAACACCTAAAATCATACCTATTACTGAACCTATAAAACCTAACATCAACCCTTCAAATAAAACCATTTTTAAAGTATACCATTTTTTACCCCCTACAACTCGGACAATCCCAAACTCTCGAACTCTTTCTTCAACAGAAGTAGAAAGAATACTATTTATTAAAATTGCGGTAATAAGCATTGAAAGGAGAGTGATAAACCAAAAAATTATTGTAACAGTCATTAGAAGAAACTCTCCCCCCTGAAGTTCTTCTAATTTTGGAAGAGTTATAGTGTATTCATTAATATCCAGAGCATCTTGAATTCTAGCGGCTATTTTACGTAATCTTCGAGTTGTTCGATCTATATTACTTGCATCATAAATCCTTTTTGGATTCTTGATTGTCCCCACAATGAAATTAATTTGATTATCTTTATTTAGAAAAGATTGTGCTTGTTGTAAATTAACCAAGATTAAAGCATTTTCAAATTGCATAAATTTTAAATCCTGTATACATATCTCAACGACGGTTAAATTTAATTGTTCTCCTTGATATTCAAGATAAACACTATCTCCTCGTGTGATGTTCAAAATCTCTGCTACATTCCATAAAATTACGCACTCACCCATGTTCGGTTCATCATTATAAATTTTACTTGTTTCTTCTCCATTAGAATCGGTAATTATTAAATCTCCTATATTGCCACTAGTAGCTTCTTTTTTAAAATCAATCCCATATAACTGAAGGTATCCACTTGTATTAATATGATCAGAAGAAGAATTAATTAACATCATAATACGGGGGAAAAATTCATCCACCTCTTCAATATTATTAAAATCATTCTCAATTATGTCCTCATCATAAAAAGGATTAAAAGATAAATCTGTCTTAATAGTTTTCGTGATCATAATATCAGTTTTACCTGTAGTTGAAGTTACATACAATAAATAGTTATAATTAACTGTATCGTTTAGCATTCCTATAATAGTTAATAAAAATAATGAAATTGCAATTCCAGATACCCCAAATATTGCTTTTACTTTATCACGCTTTAAATCAAGCCATGAATGCTTGAAGAATTGTAGATTTATGCGCTTTTGTAGTCTATATAAAAAGGTTCTTATGTCCATGCAATTTTCACATTAATTATATTAACATGTACTAATTTATTCATTATCTAAAATACTGAACTTTTTTCTTTTTTTTTCAAATTTTCTTAAAACTTTACCTTTTTGAGCTAGAATATCTTGAATTTCTTCTCTCTCTCTTCTAATCAATCTAACTCCTTTACAGGTTTTTTTCTTACAATAATAATTTTCACTTGGTTCTCCCTTTAGATACCATTTTCCACAATTTTTACAGGAATATGCAGCGAAAATTTGGTCACGGTCACAATTTGGGCAGAAAATATCGAATTTTTCAGTAAAAAACCAAGAACGACAATATTTACAATACACTATTAATGGTCTGCTTCGTTCTTCTTCTTTTTCAATAAGTTCTATTCTCTTAATAGTCTGTTCTTTATCAATTTCACTTAACCTAATTTTTTCTGCTCGAGTATCTTTTATCTTTCTAATAAGATATTTTCCTTTTTTCTCAGCAAATAGATATAATATTATCCCAAGAATTACCACACAAGTAATTAAAATAATATATGGTGCCCATGTATTCCACCATTTAAAATTATTTACTTTCACATTGATTAATTTTTCTGCGAAATTTCCTGATTTATCATAAGCTACAACTTTAATTTCATATGTTCCATCATTATACTTTTTCGTATTCCATGTAAACTCTAAAATATTAGTGGTACTATTAAATTTTAATTTCGTTCTATCAACACTTTTATCATTAAGAAACACATATATTCTTGATTCGTCTAATTCAACATTGTCAGATATTTTTGCTTTAATCGAAATTACTGACTTAATTGTTGCTTCATTTAAAGGGCTGAGTATTTCTAATTCTGGTGCAATAAAATCCGTAGAATTATCATAACCAATATAAATATCACTTAATAACCAACCATATCCTAATCCCATAACAACGTTATTTGTGCTTAAAGTAAATTTTATCATAACATCATTTTTTGAATATTGAGAAATGTCAATCTTTTCACTTCCCAAAAGAGATTCAGTTTCATATGTATATTCTTTAAGAATCGACCACGTTTCCCCAAAATCTTTTGATATTGATACAACACATCTATCTAATTGATCTTCTGGTTGAAAAAATTCATTTTGTAAAGCAATTTCATAATTATATTCAAGATAAACTTTATACTCACCTTGTAAACTTATAGCTTTAGTAATTAAATTTGCATCCCAATCTGTTCCATAACCTTGAAAAATACTCCCAAAACTCTGACCATTACCTCCATATAATAGATTTTTTCCTAAGCGAAGAATTGGATGCCATGTATTATCTCCACCTAACCAAGCATTAAACTCCTTAGGTGAAGGGAATCCGGAGATATAATAATCAGATATATTCTTATTGCTAAATTTATATCCAATATATTTTTGATCTTGATAAATATTAAAATGTAAAGGATCAGGAGGATTAAATTGAAAAATTGAATTGTTTTCGTTATACCACAGAGAAGTGTAGAAATATTTACCATCCGAAACATGAAAACGAAAGGATTGGTTTGAGATATCATCAAGAAACAAAGATCTTTTAAAAAGAATGCCAAAATCTCCAGATATGAAAGAACTAGCATTCCAATCCCCATAAATATTATACATGGAATAATTATTATTTTCCATCTCTATGAATACAAATTGAGGATAATTATCATCTAAATCATAATATTCACATGTAAATGTAAACTGATGGAATTTTGATTCATGAGTTAACGGGATGTTACTGTCTATATTAAATAGAATTATGGGGGAGTAAATGTTTGTATAGTTCTTAATAGAGAAATAATCTAAGATAAATCCTTTATAATTAATTGGGTCAAAGGTATTATCTAAATAAGTTTCAAATTTGAATTGAATAAAATTTCCAATATATTCTGTAAGGTTAATTTCTTCTATAAACCAATCGGTTTCCTCATTAGTATAAGTTTTTATCGTTGTCCATCCAGTCCAATTTAAATTTACTTGTAAATAAATAAAATCTCCTGAATGGATACTAACTCTCACACCAAATTTAGCATAAGGAAAGGTGTTATTCTTATTAAGTTGAGTTAAATTATATAAAGGACTAATTAAAGAACCATTTGGATAAGGATCTTCAGTTAATCTAATTGGTTGATAAGTGTAGTTGAGTGGAAAACTGTGGTAAGTTCCAAAATACATTGAATTCCATGAATTCTGGTAAACTCTTGATCGATTGTCTATAGTATTTGTTTGTTGTAATAAATTCCATCCAGTTCCGGTATATGTCCAGTTTCCAATTCCTTCATTGAAATCATGTTCAGAAGGAAATTGAATACTATCTGTTGGAAATTCAATAGTAATGTTGAGGGAGCCAAATTTTGGATATCTTGTAGTAAATTTACCGTCACTAGCCAAAAAGAAGTATTGAAAAACACCAGAATTAGGAAATTTAATATAATCACTCATATATAAAGCACCATTACTATAATTACTATCCAATGGATTAAACTGTGATAGAGTATAATTTTTAGAAATTCCCATAATTGAGACAAATACTTCCTGAGGGGGAACATTAGAAGTATCATTATCATAATATTCAATATAAAATCGATAACTGTCGATGCTGTAATTTTTATTAGGATTATTACCCATAAACTCTTGAAAGCTCATTATTGTGGTGTTTTTAGATCCCCCAAAGTAATTTATTTCTGGAACTTCTAATACTGGTTCGAATAGATTTTCGACAACAGAAACATTTAATATGAAATCTGATGCACCTTCAATTGCTTTAACCGTAATGATACAATTAGTTTGATTTTCTTTAGGAATAAAGTAAAAATAATCAAAATCACTAAACCATTTCCTTGAAGATTCTAATAAAATTGGCTCTCCATATTGATCTGATGTATTCGCAAATAAATATAAATCAAAATCAGCATCTGTGTTTTCAATAGATAAATTAAACAAATATTGTTGGTCTTCTATTAATTCTATTTGACGAGCAAACACATGAGCTCCCTTTGGGTTCTCTTGAGAGCTAATCAAATTTCCATTTACTGATGTATTAACTAATAAAGATTTACGTAAAGCTTCAATCGCAGCTTGAATGTTAATTCTCCCATATCCTTCATGAATATCTTTTAATCCATTATTTAGGGGAGAAAACGAGAATGATGGAGAATAGTTGCTCTCATCTTCAGATGTGAATGGGTCGTCCTCCCTTTGCATATTCGTTTCTGTAGCAGTCATTAATAAGATTGCTTTAATATATTTAACCATTTCAGTTAGGTTCAATTGATTCCACTCATTCCAATTATTCCATTTAGCTTCAATCATTAGATTTATAGCTGCTGAGACTATTGCAGTTGCTATTGAAGTACCATAATTTGTTGTTATTTCTTCTGATTCTCTCCCAGCTGAAATTATTGTTCGATATCCAGCTAATTTACTACCACCAGGGGCAACAATATCTGGTTTAGGACTATTTCCAATAGTCTTTCCCATACTGCTATAAGAAGTAACCTGATCATTATCATTTATTGCTCCTACAACTATTGCATTTTTATTTGTTGCTAAATTGTTTAATGCATCCGAAGTTTCAATGCCTAAATTTCCTGCTGCAATTACTACAATGACTCCGTTTTTAATAACCTCATCTATAGCTTTATTAATTGCTCCAACATCTTCACCAATTGTGCCTATACTCAAACAAACACTAATAATATGAAGTTTACTCCTGTTATTAATGACATACGCTAAGGCAGAAATTAAGTCAGAGGAATATCCAATTCCAGACTGATTGAGTATTTTATAAGAAACTAACTTTGTACCATTTGCTATACCCGTGAAATATTTGTAATCTTCAATATAATATTCGGGATAATATATTATTGATGAATTTAGTGAGAAAATTGGTGTACTTTGGAGTTCTTTGTGGTACTTAATATATAAATCATAAATCCCCGATTGATCCTGAGGAAGACTATAATTTATAATATAATTAAAATCTGTGTTTATATTGTGAGAATACCCCACCAATGTATTATCGTAATATAATTCAATCCAAAAATCATCTATTCCACTAACTTCCCAATTCCATGAAGAATTAACAAGAATTGATGAAAAAGGCTTCGAAGCATTAAATGAGAACATTTTTAAACTGTAATTTTTTGCTGGGGAAAATTCTTCAAATAATTCGATATGTGAATAATTTCCATCAATTTTCACAATAACGGGAATAGAAGAGTTATATGAATAACTTCCCGTGCCAGATATAATTGAAGAAATGTATGTTCCATGACCATTATCATCAGAAATAGGATTATCATCAACAAAGTTTTCCCACCCAACAATATCTCCGCTTAAATCTGATGGATTATAACCATCAGGAAAAAATTCATGTGATGGATTAATACCTGTATCTAGTACTACCACCGAACAATTCGTTTCTCCTTTATATCCATTTAAAAACCAACTTGAATTGATTGCACCTGCTTGAATAGAAGCGTAATTCATTTGAGTCTCTAAAATCTCATTATTATCTATTTGAGCATCAGAAAATTCATTTAGGAATAGCGTTTTATTTTGTTCTATAGATATGATTCCAGAAAAACCAGAAAATGATGAAAATAAATTATTCCATTGATCTTTAACTATTCCCCCGTAATATTCGAATCTTGAAACAACAGAAGTATTGTATGTAGATTCATTAAAATATATAATAACATCTTTTTGAAAATTATTTGTGGATAAAACATTATCTTCATTTGAATCAAACTCCAAATTACTATATGAATTGGGAGATAATTCAACATCAGACAAGCAACCAAAGAAAAATGTGATTAATAGGAATAAGAATAAAAATGTGACTTTCGCTCGTTTCTCAATCATTATTATCTACTCTATTCTTCACTTTTTTCTTTAACAAGATTGGATAAGGTTTTTAATTGACCTTTTAATGTGCTTTCTACATTTAAAATTGACTCCCTTGAACTCATTTCAAAGAGAGACTTTTCAGTTCTTCTTAATTTATCTTTTTTCTTATTATATCTTGAAATTTCTAAAAAATATGTTAATAATATAAAAATTCCCACAATTCCCGGAATTAAAACATATAATAATTGATCAAATTGGGATTTGATAATTTTAATTAAAACTATATTTGAGACTTCGATTAACTGATGTAAATAATAGAAGTTTATGTAGGCAGGATTCAAATTTACATATCCTTGTTTTTTTGCTCTAATCGTATAATTTATAGTTATAACTTCCCCTGGCTCTAAATTAGTTATAAAATTTACTAATTTTCCATTTATTAATGAGAATTCAGATTGGGAAAAACTAATTTCATCATTAACGACTATGTCCCCTACTGTTATAGTACCTGTATTTTTTACATCAATGAATACAGTTATCTCATCGCCTACTTTTATTTGTTCCTTATTTACATATTTAGTTAATGTAAAGTCTATTACCCCTAGTATGCTTGATGGGGACCTTAAGATTTGGATTGTTTTGTCTTCAGAGCTATCAATGAAATTTATTGGTGGATAATAATAACTTTTCCAACCAACTTTATTTAGAGTTATATTAAATGTAATTATTTCAAAAAAGCTAATATTTTCAAAATATAACTCATTTGAATCTATTCTTTTAAGATCTCCAATTTGGTCTATGACGGATATGTTTAAATCGGGAGTATTTATCTCTAATGGATTAATAGAAATAAGAAAATATGTTAGATTAAATATTGATGAATCAGGATCTATATCGTTCATGAATGAAAAGATTTTTAATAATCTAACGTAGGGAAATTTTTCTGCGAAATCTAGTGGTGCTGATAAATAAACCTCGTTTGTTAGTGAAACAATTTTTGAAGAATTTCCCCCTTGAACATTTTTTGGATTATAGTAAATAATTGAAACCTTACTTATCAATCTAGTATTTGGTACATAGAAGGAGAAATTTAATATTTTTTCTTCATTTGGATCTAGTTTTGAAATAGTAAATGTTAAATTACCCTTTTCAAGAAAAAAATCACAGGTATTTTTAATTATTCCAGGAATATCTAAAGAGATACTAATATTCTCCGCGACATCTGAGCCTATATTTTTGAGATTTAGTATATACGTACTAATATCTCCTTCTCTTACACTGTAATTATTAACTTGAGATGTAGCGATGATTGAGGCCATATTATACGTGCTTAAGGGTATAGAATTTGATCTGCTTTCAAATTGAATATTACCTGTGACAGATCCAAAAATAACTCGAGAGCCTGTATCTTCATTTATATTAATATCTCGTGTAGAAAATTCCATATCAAGATCGTTAATAGATATTGTGAAATTTTCTGAATTAATTCCTCCAATCTTAAAGAGCATCGTATGATTTTCCATTTCTAAAGGATAAAATAACCAATCTAAACTATTATTGTTATTAGTAAATGAGAATGTCCAACTGTTATTTTCAATAGAATCTAAATATGGATTCATATCTTGAAATATTTCATCATTGAAATTATAAATTTCAAAAATTATATCGTCTAAATTGTCTGAAGCACTAAAATTTATTATAATTGAGACTCTTTCAAGATTATTTTCATTAAAATCAATATAAGTGTCGTTTCTAAAAATAAAATCAGCTTCAATTCTTTGTTGTAAAAAGATTTCTTCCGATTGAATAATCCAACTTTCATTATCATTATTATATGCCATTTCTGGGATAGTTCCATTAATCGAAGATCCATAGATTAATTCAGGCGTTTGAGGATCAGTATCAACTGTAAAATTATTAATATAAAAAGGAGAAAAAGAATCAATATTAATAATTGAAATATTTTGAATGTTGTAGGTAATGAGTTCTCCTGGTTCTAATCTCCAATTCTCATCATTCCAGATGCTATATTTATTAGTAAATAGATCTTTAATTTCATCAGTTGTCCAACCCAAAATTGCTAAAGTATTTATCAATTGAGGATATCCTATCTCAATTACGTCAATTACGTGATCCATTGCATCGTTAAATGGCCATAAATTGGAAAAATTTAGAAAATTTGGAAAAAAAGAATCATAAATTCCAGTGCCTAATGAATCAAAATAAAAAATACGAGGATCTTCATCAAAATTAAAAAAATCCTCTAATGAATCATATTGATATGGATATTCTATTCTTACTACATCCCAAATAGTATTTTTGATCTGATCTGCTAGAGTTTGACTACCAAAAGTTAATAGTAGAAGAAAATTATTAAGATCTAAAGAAATTGGAGTGGCTATACCCCATACAGTATCTATTCCAACATTTTCAGCAGAGATATTATAAGAGAAATCTCGAAATGCTCCAAATGAAGCATTCTCCCCAATCAATTCTTTTTTAAGAATTAAATTAGGTTCTGAATTAGATATATTATAAGTAATAATAAAATTTTCAATAGGATTTACTATTCCCGTAGGTATAAAAGAAAAACCTTTAAACCCTAATTGCTGGAAAAGATTCACAATATCCGAAGGTTCATATAGATTAACAGGTTTAACAAAAGATCGTTTAAATCCTTCTTCATTTACCCAAAACAATTCAAAAGAATATTCTTCAAGGGCGTGGACGTCAAACTCGATACCAGTAAGATATAAGATTAAACCTATTTGTTCTAAGAGATAATCATAAAATTCAAAATTTACCTGTGTAGAATCTATAATTTCAGTACATAAAATATTAATTTCAATGTCTGTTAATAATGCCCCAATAAGAGCAATATAGATTTTTTCACTAGGTGCTAATGGTTCATCTTCATAACCCATCGCCTTCCATAAGTCAAATTTATACTGATTTGCACCTGTTTTTATTATTCCTTTAGATAAACCCTCATATTGAATCACCAAATTTGTGTAGTGGGAATCATTTAACAAAGCGAATGAACCTAAAAATTCAATAAATTGCTCTAATTCCTCTGCAGAAATCGATGTGTTAATTATCTCACCATAATTTTCAATTATATTATTGAGTTGATCAACGAGTTCTTTGGTTTCCAATTGCTCAAAGAATGACAAATCCAGAGTATTAATATTAAAATCTAATTGAGTAGTAGTAATCTCATAATCTCCTTCAAAAAAGTCTAAAGAATTTAATATTATAAATGTAGTCGAAAAATGATGATTATTTAGATATATCTTACTGGTTAAACGAGAAAGATCTAATGCTCTCCAATATCCATCCATTGGAAGGTTGGTTGTTAGCTCATTTAAGAGGATTTTCCAATCAGGATAATCACCAACAAAAGGAAAAAAGTTGGATTTTTCTGTATCAACACGGATCAAGTCAATTTGAAATTTTCTTTTAATGATCTCAAGTGCTCTCTCTGCTCTTGAATTTGCATCATTTGCTGATACTTCCTTATCATAGTATAAAAAGCCAACAAATCTATTGAACCCCGAACCAAATTGATTTGGAATTAGACTTTCTGTTAATGGATTTGGAGATATACCTGGATTAATAGTATTTGAGGCACTAATTAATACATTACATTTATAGAAAGCAGGATCATTCATATCGAATTGAGTAAATATATTAGTATCATTAGTGAATAGAGATTGTTTTATGATGGATTTATTACCCGCAACGTAAGCTCTGATCTGTTCAGCATAAAGATCTGTTCCCGCGATATCAGAAACTCTTAAAGTATTAAATTCCTCAATTCTTGCTTCATCATCTTTAAAACAGGAATTCTGGTGATTCTTATTAAGATTTAGATAAAAAGGAGAGATTAAGGTAATGATAATAATAAAAACTCTAATTGTTGATCTTGTTTTTTTCATTTTATTTTTTACCTCCTACATCGTTTCCCTATAAATATCAACAATTTTCATTTTTCGAGATTTATGTAAAAGAATTTTCATACCAATTAGAATTAAAATAACAGATAGTGAATAAATCAAACCAATATTGAACCACGGTACAAAAATCACATCTGGCATACCAGTTAATACACTTAAATTAGAGGTAACAATCCAAGCAGAAAGCCAACCAACAATAATTCCTATTGTTCCACTACTTATCATAATTATCAAGGACTCAATGATGAATAATCGATTTATTTCTCTTCCCTTTAAACCAAGTGTTCTAACGATTCCGATCTCCTTCTTTCGTTCAATTATCGTTGAATAAGACGAAGAAAGCAACCCAAAAATACAAATAAACACTGTTGTTAATGCTATCAAGGTAAATAAAGTGTCTAACACGAAAAATGCAGATTGTTGCTGGGAGATTAATCTTTCTAGATTATACAAGTTATAATTATATTCAACTCTATAATACTCATTAATGATATTTTCAATATTATATGCAGAAGTTATTTTATCATCTCGCAATTTAATAAATATTCTATCGACATAGGGAACAAGGGGAATATCCATTATTTTTAAATAGGTATCTTGGGATATTAAAACTCCTCCTCTTTCAGCTTGCATCCTTGAAGCACCAAATTCAGAGAGAAATCCAGGCATACTTTTAGCTGTACCAACCAGCTTAAATTTATAAACTTCTAATTCATCTCCTCTATGTATTGAAATTCTTATAGAATCACCTACTCTCAAATTAAGATCTATTGCAATAGATTCGGAAATTATGCAAGTATAATCATCATCATAATTGAACAAGTTGTTAAATGCATTTTCTATACCTCCTGAAGTCATTTCTATATATTTCTTCTTCACAGTATACAAGTATTCTTGATCAATACCGATTAAAGTTACATCTTGAGTATTCAATCCGGTATAATCTCCTATTTCAGCACTAAACTCTTTATCTGTTTCAGAATAGATCTGAGTTAATTGATAAGGTTTTGCTATTACTGATGATACTTTCTCAATCCCATTAATAGTCAGTAATTCTTCTTCAAGATCTATAGTTATAATTTTATTAATGTTGATAGATGCTTGTTGGATATTACAATCTTGGATTCTAAGGTTCTCGTCAGAAGTTGGAAAAAAAGGGCTGCCCCCACCATAATCTCCACTATAATATTCTTCTGGTTCTTCCCACCCGGATGTTTCAATAACTATATCTGATCCATATTCCAATTGAGTCATAGCAGTTGATTGTGCTGATAAAGTATTAATTATAGTAGAAGTAAAAATCACAAATGAAAAGGATAATGCAAATATCATTACAGTACTAGAATTTCTTCTCTGGTATCGAAATACAAATATTTTAATTACATTATGCAGACGTCTAGCAAAAGGTCTGAATAATTCTATCACAAATCTTAACACTAGAGGTATGAGTCCTAATCCAGCTAATGTTAAACCAATATTAAATATTAGTAAGATTGCAATAAGAACACCAGCAAATAATGTTGAATCATTAGAAATTAAAATTCTAGGAATAATGTAAAAAATAAAACCTCCATTAAAAGCTAAAATAATACCTACAAGGATTATCTTATAGTTAACTGTAGATTTCTTTTGAAGTCGATACAATGTATCCTCATGACGATACGGGTGTATGGATTCAATTAGTTGAAGACGCATTACTTTTACTGCGGGTGCTATACTAACAATCATTCCAACACCAACTCCCATAGTATATGATATTAAAATCGACCATAAACTAAAAGAAAAACTCAATTTTGTAAACCCTATCATAGATGCTGCTATTACCCTATTCGCAAATGGTATTATAATAAACCTAGTTACTAGATTTGCTGTAATAATCCCTGATATTGCTCCTAAATTACATAACAAAAATCCTTGCATTAATACTATGGCAAGATTATGCTTTTTATTTGCACCTAAAGTCCTAAAAATGCCAAATTCTCTGATTCTTTCTTCTACTGATGTCTTTAATACCCCATTAATTAAAACTCCAGAAATAAGCATAGCAACAATTGATACAAAAATGAAAACAATAACAATTAATATAGTTACAAATTCAGCATAACCCAATACTCTCAATTTTGGTAAGTCAATATTATAATCCCTTATTCCAATTGCTAATTGAATGTCACCTGCGATATTTTTAACCTTAATTCTAGTTCCTTCCAAGTTTCTAATGTCATAGATACTATTACTTTGTTTTAGGGTGAGTATTAATTCACTGCACCTCCCATTGAACTCCTCATCCCCAAAATATTCATAAATTGTATTTATGTCAACAATGATAAGATGTTTATCTCGATATTCATTAGGCCACTTTAAATTGAAATCAAATATTGCGTCAACAGTCAAGTTTTTCGTTACTGTATAATTAATATTTCCATGTGTTAATCGCATCTTGATTTCAATGACATCATTTTCTGAGTACCTAATTATATCATTAAATCCATAGTAAATTGCACAATGATTTGTAGGTAATTCATCTAGGTTCATTATTCTGTTGTTGTTGGGATTAACAAATGAGCCAAATCCTATATTTTTTTCAAGAGTAAGGTTTACTGCTGAAATTGCAGACCATTCTTCTTCACCAGTTAACTCTGTAGTGTTAAATCCTTTTGAAACCTTCACAGTCCCAGATATAACCATTCTTGGAATAAAGTTCTCAATCGAATTTGTAGTGTTTTCAATTATATTTATTACTGGTTCAAACTCAAAATAGGAGGACCTGTTTTCTGGTTCTCCAGCATAATGTCTAACTGATATTACGGCATCTTGATTACCTGCCTCAATAGTAAGATAATTTACATAACTAGAAGATATAGAATCATTTAAAAATAGTACCAC
This sequence comes from Promethearchaeota archaeon, assembly GCA_048940605.1. Taxonomy (GTDB): domain Archaea; phylum Asgardarchaeota; class Lokiarchaeia; order Sigyniarchaeales; family SOKP01; genus Loki-b32. The sequence goes on along the minus strand of JBHLOJ010000025.1, from coordinate 1,373 downwards.
TGTAAGCAAACCTATGGATATAAGCATTCCAATAATAGCTAGTAGAGATCTTATTTTCTGTTTTTTTAAATCTAAAAATGCATATTTTAAAACTAATTTAAAATGCGTCATAGGATATATTTTTTATTTAAAATTTTATTTGAAAAATTTATTTTTCTTCTTTACTGTAATATTAATAATTCTCCATCAATCTTAGCAATAAGATTGTTCTCTTCTATCATTTCTTGTAGTATGTCCTCAAAATGTTCTGGTAAATTCATAATAATAGAGCTTGGTATACTATTTTTAATTTCCATGACTTTTATTTCAGTTTTTCCTTGGTTTGCAAAGAGAAATTGAAATATTTTGCTTTTACACTTCTCTTTATTAATTTCTGTTTCTTGTTTCCTTTTTAATTCCATTACACTAGTTTCCTTCAATCCACCAATTTCACCCTCGGTTGTAAGCTTTCCATCTTTCATATGAAGCACTCTATTAGCAAATTCTGAAACTGTAGCATCATGACTTACCGCTACAAAAGTTGCGCCTCTTTTATTTAAGTCTCTGAGAAGGTTCAATATCATAATTCCCGTTTTGCTATCAAGATCACCAGTAACCTCATCAAGAATTACCACACCAGGATCATTAGCAAATGCTCTTGCTATAGCGACTCTTTGTTGTTCTCCACCGCTTAATTCTGAGGGGGTGTGATGTGCCCGTTCATCTAGACCTACTAATCTTAAGAGATCCATTGCTCTTTTTCTTTTGCCACGACGACTTAAATTACCTGAAAAATGAAGCGGAACCATTACATTTTCTAAGGCAGTCATTTGGGGTAAAAGATTATAGAATTGAAATACGAATCCGATGCGTTCTCTACGTATCTCTGCCAAATCATTATCATTAAGCATGGATATGTTGCGTCCTTCCAGAAAGATTTTTCCACGAGTTGGAGTATCTAGACCACCAATTAAATTTAGAAGAGTCGTCTTACCGCTACCACTCGGTCCCATAATATCAACAAAATCTCCTGTATCAATCGTCAAATCCACTCCTCTTAGTGCAGCTACAGCAGTAGTTCCTAATAAATAAGTTTTATGAAGATTCTCGACAACTATTAAGTGCTCATAATCCTTTCCAGGAACTTTATCCTCCTTTGCTTCTCTTTTCATCTTTTTTTTTTCAATACGAGATTGAGATATAATATTTAATTTTTCTCTCTTAACTTCTTCTCTCTCTTGCTTTTGCTTCCATTTTATAAACTGTTTTGAAACTTCATCCTTCCAAATTGCTAATTTCCCAGTTTCTTCTTCATATTTTTCCATTAAAGGAGTTTTTTTTATAGATGGAGTTTTAGGCATATGAAACCTGCTCTTCTTTATTTTGAATTTATC
>JBHLOJ010000024.1:0-30846 GCA_048940605.1 Promethearchaeota archaeon | reverse complement strand
GAATTAGCATAACATACAGCACTACTTTCAGCCCAAGCAAGGTGTTGACCAAAATGAGGTGTATGTCCGATTAAGTATGGTGTACAAGAACAAGTAGTAATTATTCCCATTTTAGCAAAAGCATCTATTGCACGATTCTGATTTATGGCAAAATCTTCATCTATTCCTAATACTTTCCAATTTTCACGATCCATTCCTGCAGGATTTAGTGTTGTTAAGACTCTTACTTTTCCATCTTCTGCCATTTCACTTAAGAATTCCAGTCCTGCTTCACCAAGATTATCATAGGAAACGCCTGCGATCTGAACTCCAACAACATCTACCATGCACTCAGCATCAAAGATTTCACCTAATGTAGTTAAAATCTCCATAGATTTTTTAGCTGCTTTTCCGTATTGGCCATCCAGCATATCTTGCTCTTCTGATGTTAATTTCATTTCTTTCCACCTCAATATTAGAAATATTTGTTCAAATCTACTTTAGGAAACTCTGCTATATCAAAACTTTTACCTTTTGGTACTAATGGTTTTGTTAAATCAAACCCAATTTTCGTTGTCATTTTTGTTCCAGGTTCAGCACTCGGATCGAGACTACTTCCTGGTTCCTTATCTTTGACAACCATTTTAGTATCTCCTTGAAAACGAGTTGCCATAGCCCATTCTACAGATAAAGGATCATAAATATCAATATCTTTATCAACAATAAATACATGTTTACAGCTTGTATGCCCCGTAAAAGCTCCTTCTATTGCCTTTCTCCCATCTTCTTCTGATTTTTTATCAATTTGGACTATTGCATGCAACCAAGAAGATCCACCTGGACTAATATTCACATCCAAACATTTAACTCCTGTTTCATTTACTTTATTGAAAATTGTGGGTTCCCTAGGCATACCCATTAATATTTTATGTTCAAGTGCGCCCGGTAATAATGCTTGCCAAATTGCATCTTTTCTATGAGTTATTCTTTTCACTTCAAAAATGGGTTCTTCCCTAATTACATCATATGTCTCCGTTAGATCAACAAAGGGACCTTCAGCGTGTCTTTCCTCAAAAAAAACACGACCTTCCAATACAAATTCTGCTTCTGCTGGTATTACTAGATCTACTGAGTTTGCCTTTACAACTTTAATTGGTTCTAGTGCATTAGCAATGGTTAATTCATCAACACCAATATCAACAGAGGTAGCTCCAGCAATTAGAATATTAGGAGTATTTCCTATACAAAATGCTACTTCCACTTCACCATTCTTTTCTAAAAACTTATAAAAATGACGACCTTTAACTATTCGAGTAGCAAATTTATCTTTAGAATATTGCATTGCTCGATGAAAATCTAAGTTTTGCCCATAATCAGGATCTCTTGTTACAACAACTGCAGAACTAATATAATTTCCACCATCTTTTTCACAGTGAAATAAAATAGGTAATTTGTCTAAATCTATGCTCGATTCGATTATTTCTTGACAAGGAGCTTTGGTCACTATTTCTGGTTCAGATCGTTCAGAAATTGCTTTTGAAAGCATTGGAATGAGGTCTGCGGGAGTCACATCGAAATATGATGCAATAACGTTTTTAGTACAGAACACATTTCCAACCACACGATAATCTGATTCTTTCACATTGTTAAATATTATAGGAGTCGGTTCAATTTCCTTTAAAATTCCAGCAATTTCTAATTTTTTAGAAACTTCTACATCTACTTTTTGGAGTACTCCTTCCTTATCAATTTGGTTTATATATTCTCTAAATCCCATAAAAATCATTTTTTTTATCTGGTTATCTTTTTAATATGAATAACAATAGTGATATTTCTTAGAGAAGTTACAGAACCACTTTTTATAAAACTAAAGGTTTTCACCATCATTTATTTTTTGTAAAATTTCTTTTGCGTAATCAACTCTGATTTTTTTCTCTTCTACCATTTTTTTAGCAACTTTTTCTATTAACTCATCAGGTACACCGGCGATTTTAGCAATGTTACGAGAATGAAGAGCCATATGACCTTTTTGAATGCCTTCCGAAGCTAATGCTCTCAGAGCTGCAACATTTTGAGCCAAACCAAGAGCGGCTCCTACCTGTGACAGCTCATTCGCACTTTTTACATTTAAAATCTTCAAAGCTAGTCGTGCCATAGGATGGATTTTTGTCATTCCCCCAATAATTCCTAGTGCCAGAGGAACTTCAATTTCTCCAACCAAATTTCCTTTTGAATCTAATTCGAATTTAGTCAATGGAGAATATTGCCCACTTAAAGAAGCAAATGCATGAGCACCTGATTCTATAGCTCGAGTATCGTTTCCCGTTGCTAATGTTAAGGCAACAATACCATTCATAATTCCTTTATTGTGGGTAGTTGCTCGATATGGATCAGCTAGAGCAAATTCATACGCATTTATTATTCCTTCAACTACTTCTTCTCCCCCTAGTAGTTCTTTATCAAATGTTGCTTTACTTCTTGCAATTCGATGCGTGGCTAAGTTCGATAAAATCCGTAAATATATTTTTCCTTCTGTGATTTCTTCAATAAAAGGACTCACTGCTTCTGCCATTGTATTAACTATATTGGCGCCCATGGCATCCAAAACATTAACTAACAAATGTATTATCAGCATCTTACCCTTTCTCGTATTTAATTCTCGCATTTCCAGATCAATTGCACCACCACCTAATTCATTTACTAATGGATCCTGTTCATTTGCGATTTTCAGAATTTGTTCTTTATTATCTAAAATTTGTTTTTTTGCATAATCAATATCTTGCAGTTGAGTTATCTGGATCTGTGATATCATAACTGATTGCACATTTTCTGATAAAAAACCTCCATGTTTTCTTGCAAATCTGGCAGCATTCGAAGCAGCTGCAACAACAGAAGGTTCTTCAATGACCATGGGTATTATATAATCTTTATTGTTAATTTTAAAATTGAAAGCTAAACCAAGTGGTAATTGATAACTCCCAATGACATTCTCAATCAATGTATCGATTTGATTTGGTTTAAAATAACCTAATGTATTTAATATTTCAATTTCATCTTGATTTAAATTAATGAGCTTAGATAACAATTTCTGACGCTCATCCATTGATAATTTGTAAAAACCAGATATGTCTGAACGAAATTCTTTCATTATCTTTTCACAATTTTATAAATTAATAAATTTTTCTAAATCATTTTAGGTTTGAAGTTTAATATGCCGCTTTGAATAGACTATACTTTTGAGATTAAGAAAGATTTCAAAATTTTTTATAATTAATATAGTAGATCTCGAGTTCTTAAGAGTGTTGTAAAAACAAAATTAATAGATATGGTGTTCCGGAATTGCGATATAAATAGGAGACCAATTAAGTAATCCTTTAGCATTAAAATCTGGTTCATTCTCTTTTTCTACTCTCCTTATTTCATATTCTAGAGAATTACCCTTACTCACATTACCTGCTACTCTTACTAAACCTTTGTTTAGGTACTTTAAATCATCAAATTCGGTTTGGGCAATAGGTTCAGATGTCAGTTTTGCAAAGAGGGGAAAAAATCGTTTATGAAATCCAGTGTGTCCCTTTGGACAATGGTTTAATCCACGTATATTTGGAATTATACAGCCTTCATCACAGAAATGAAGTGTAAAACCCCTTTTATTGTTTAATTTATGTTCAGTAATTTTTCCAAGTAAAATAATCGGTTTCACATCACCATTTTTGATTAGCTCATATTCTAAAACACTCTTCTTTTTCTTTAAATGAATGAAATCATTAATATTAGGTCTTTGCTTAACTACCTCTTTGAATTCTTCTTGGATTTTAAGCAGTCCTGAAATACAGATAGCTCCTGAACCATAGGACCCAAAATAAATTGTATCATTAACATGAGCATGATTTTCAATCAAGTATATAATTTGTGCCCACACAGCAGCGTTATACATGTTTCCAAAGTGCGTAGGAACTCTTAATTGAGGGAAAACCCTCGCTTTTATATTTGTGTTCACCCAATTTGAAAGTTGTTCTAAAGTTGATGATGAAAAACCTCTCTCGTTAAGCTTCAAATATATATATTCTGGTAATACTGTAACATCATGTAAGAAAGAATCAATTTTTTTTAGGATTGATGATCTAAAATGATTGCGTTCAAATTTGGGTAAATCACTAATATGTTTGATCCAACGTTTTAATATGATTTGTTGCATAACTTTTAAAGGTAATTTAGAGAATGGTGCATGAAAACAATAAAAGTCTGCATGAAAATCTCCAATATTGTCAATAAGATCATCATATGCCTTCATTTGAAAATCTATATAAGCATTTTGAGAATATTGCCCAAATGCTTTCGCATTTATTTCATTTGCAGGTCTAAAGAAGTCATTTACATTCCCGGATATTTTTCCGAATTTCTGACTAAAGGCAGCAACTCTGGGATTTTTTGAGATGACCAATCCAATCGCACCTGAGCCTTGGGTTGGTTCCCCGGGGGATCCTAAATGATATCGAGATATGTCGCTACTAATTATAAGGGCTTTATTCACCATTTCTTTTTCAATCATTGCGATTGCATTAAGAATCGCTAGCGTACCACCTGCACACGCATTGTATGTATCCATCGTCAAACTATTGGGTGAAATATCTAACATTTCAGCAAAAATGTTGGAGATACTCTTAGCTGCATAAACTTCAGTCTCAGTACCAACAAATAATCCATCGATACTCTTAGGAGAGATGTGTCCTCTTTGCAAGGCGTTATATCCTGCTTTAAGACCTAATGATATTATATCTTCATCCACATCAACAACGCGCATTTCCTTAGACAATAGACCTTTGGAGTATTTATCAGGGTCTACTCCCCGCTGTAATGCAAGTTCTTCTAATTTAACGAAGTGCATTGGCGCATAGAAACCAAAACTGTCAATACCGATATTTGTGAACAGATGTTCGTCAGAAATCATAGTTAATCTCTCGTATAATGATTGACTGAAAAATAAAAATATAAAATACTCTTTTATTTTTTAATTTTCGATCAGTTAAATCTTTTTTTATTTGTTTAATTATATGTTTTAGTTAAATTCTCTATTTAAACGTTGACCATTTAAACATATTTTCAACAATTCAAATTATTATTAGTGTGAGAGAAGAAATTTTTTATTTATAATTCAATCCATAAACTACAATTTTCATAATAATTCTTTATCAAGATTCTTTATCAAAGAACCGTCTCGTTATAAAACTCTATATGAATTAAGTTTCATTTACATATAAAATATAAATAAAAAAGTAATAATATTAAAGATTGAAAAAAATCCTCAATTACAATTTTTGTCTCAGATATATTGCTTGGAGTCTTAAGGCTTGATATATATGACCAATAGTGTGATGTATATTGAATCCAAACCAGTCTTCATAAGTCATCTCTCTCCCAAAAGGAGATTGAAATTTATTTTGAAGATCCTCTTCCTTAAATTCAGTTCTTGCCTCTACATAGGCGTCTATTGCAATATTAAATAAATCTAATAACTGTTCGTGCAAAGGTGCAGTGGATGCCGGATCGAGCTTTATTGCTATGTCCTTATTATCAGCATCTGGATTAAGCATTTTTTTCATTGCCCAATTTAGCGTAGTAATACCGTGTATAAACACATTGAAAGCCGTCTCCTCTCCTTCAAATAAAGGCGTTTTCATAGATTCTTCAAAATGATTATCTTTTCGCTTTTCAAACAAACTCTTAGAATAATCATATACAAATTTAAAAGATTTGATACTTTCAGGCATAATTTTTATTATAGGATGCTAAGTTTAAAAATTTTTAGCTTATATGAGTTATTTTTACTTAGGATTAAAAATATTTTAGAAAAAAGAGACAGAACATCAGAAAGAAAAATGAAATTTTAACAATTTCGATAACTTTAATATTTTTGATATTCATATTAATATTGAAATTATAACTAGTGGTTACTTTTTTCAAATGGTATCTACTCTGGAAGAATTGAAGGAAGAAGCTAAAAATAAGCTACCTAAACATGTCGGTCTCATAATCGATGGTAATCGTCGATGGGCAAAAAAAAGAAATCTTGACATAAATTTTGGTCATTTGGTTGGATACGAAAATCTAAAAAAGAGATTGTTTGATTTTTTTGAAGCAGGGATTCATTACTTAAGTCTATATGCTTTATCTCTTGAAAATGTACGAAAGAGAAGTAATGAAGAACTTGAATATATTTATAAAATAATGATTAAAGCAGTGGATACTGTAGTAAATGAATCAATCGTTAAAGATGAAAAAGTGAGATTTAATGTTATAGGTAGATTATCCTTGCTTCCTCCAAGAGCTAGAGAAAAAATCCTGCAATTAATAGATTTTACAAAGGATCATGATCAAAATTTTATTAATCTCTGTATAATGTATGATGGTCATGAAGAAATTGTAGATGCTGTAAAAAATATTATCAATGATGGTGTAAAACCAGAAAAAGTCAACGCGAAATTAATAAAAAATTATTTGTATACAAAAAATTTTCCTGTGTTAGATTATATAATAAGAACAGGGATGGATGATGGCGCTAGAATTTCTGGATTTTTACTTTGGGATTCTTCTTATGCTGAATTCAAATTTAGAAAGGATTTATGGCCTGATTATAATAAAGAGATGGTAATTCAAGACTTACTTGATTATTCAAGAAGAAGTAGACGTATGGGAAAATAATTTCATAATCGCTCATTTTACGCTGAATCCCTTTTATTTGGGATTAAACCTAAAAATAAATATCCGAAAGATCATTCATTAATAAAAGAGATTTTTTTGTTTGTAAAATGTCAAATTTATCTAATATCATCTCATTAAACATCATAAAATTTCCACAGAATCTTTTAATCCCTGAGGCTGATAATGATGTTTCAATTCAAGTAGTCAATAATTCAGATAAGAATGAAAATTTTAAATTTATGTTTGAAGGGGAAAACTTAGATATTATCTTAAAATCTGCTGAATCAACTGATCAAATTGAATTCACTTCAAAAGAAACCAAAAATATTGATATTGGGTTAAATCCAACAGCCAATGGTTTCGGAAAATTAACCATAAATGCATATTGGTTAAAACTTATACAATATACTGTTAAAGTTAAGAAAATTAGAGATTCAGTGCCAAAAACTAAAATCCAGAAGATTTTGGAAAGTTATAAATTTAAAGGCGCGGAAAAATTTGATACGATAAATCCAAATGATTTTTTCTTAGAGAGAACATTAAAAGAGCTACAGAAAATCGAAGAACAATTAGAAACAATGAGAAAGAATTATAAATCAACAAAATCATTAGATTCAAACAGTACAAAAACATTTTCAAGGGTAACAATTGAAGCTATTGATAAAACTATAAAAGAGTTAGCTAAAGGATATCTATCGAATAATAACATAACGATTTCCTTAGGATTAGCCTTAGAACTATCAGACTCCAATGAACAGCTCAATTTCTATGTTAATCTAATTAGAGCTTATGCACTAGAACATCTTACCGAAGCAACTCAGATTGTTAAAGATTTAAATGATATAAATCTACAACAAAAGCTCTTTAAATCATTAGTTTTTGACCAAATATCAGATAATCCGATTCAAGCCTTTAACCTGACTGAAAATATTACAGATTTATCTATAAAAATAAAATTATTATTCAATATCGCAAAAGAACTGAAGAACAATACTAAATCATCTGAATTTCTTACTGTTCTTAAGATGATTATTGAAATTCTTTCTAATTCAGAATTTGAAATAGGTAGTAAGAATCAAAAATTCTTTTATAACTCTCTCAAGGATGCAATACATGGAATAGCAGAAATTGAAAATCCGATTGCTGCCAATTCTATTATCGAAGGTTTGAGTAAACAAGAAATAAAGGAAGAAATAACGAAAGATCTCTTTGAAATTATTTATGAACTTGTTGATGAGATAAGAACAAAAATAGAATCTGAATTAATATTTTCTCAATACTTTTTACTTAATACTTATACTTCAAATATAACAAATGAAATTAAAAGCTTTTGCAGTAATGGGGGAAATGTTAGTAATAATATTCTTTCAGGAGATTTTAATTTTCAATTAGTCTTTCTCTCTCTATTTAGTTTTAATTTTAGTATTTTTCCGTTCATAGATCGTATATATAATGACTTAAAATTTAACCTAAAAAAATCAATCGCATATTACATATTCCCTTCTGTAAATAATTTCAAAAATAATGAGTTAGCAGTTCTTCAGAAGACAACAAGTCAATTTTTTAATAATTTTGTAAATGTACGGAATCGGGTGCTTATATTTAATTTGGATTTTATTCCTTATTTAGGAAAACCTACTGTTATTTTGTCATCTGAATCCCCATTAAATACTAATTTAAAATCAAAAATAGAAAAACTTGGAGAATCTGTTAATCTTATTATAGATGATTCAATATTTAAGGGGGGCAAGATTTATGACAATCTAAAGAATATGTTTCCACCAAATAAATGTGAGATATTCAATTTAATTTTATCATACGAATTTATAAACGATTATAATGCGTTTTTAACGTTTCTCCAATCATTATTCTAAAAAAAAATTACCAAAATTATATAATAACATTTTATTATTTAGATATTATTAACGTGGAAAAACAGGGGTAAAGCCTTAATGGCAAAAGATAAGAAAAAGAAAGAAAAAAAAAAGAAGAAAACACAAGAAGAAAATAGCACTTTTTCTCAATTAATGACTCAAAAAGGAAAAGGAAAAAAAAAAGCAGCTGCTCCTATAAGTGTGTCATTAGGGCAATCTGTTGATAGAAGTGGTGATAAACTGTTTTTAGGAACTGATTATAAAGAAGTACTTATACCTGAAAGACCTTGGGCTGAAATGTTAGCTGACACCGAGCATTGGACTCCACTACCTTACACCCATGGTATAGAAATGGAATTAATCATAGCAGACGACAATGGGGATTATCCACCAGGTGATGAAATGGTTTTCCGGATGAAAGAAATCGTTAAAGATGCTATTAAAATTATGGATGAAATTCTATACGAAGGAAGGAATGATTTTCTTCCAGTGCCAAATTATATTTACCAAAAAGTTTTAGCTAGACCTTGGGGACGTGATGATCTTGAAAAGGGGTACGCTATGAATATTCGTTATGCTTTAGGAGATAGTTCTGTCGATATTGATACATTTGCAAGAGATGGAAATGTAACAGCGATTACTTACATATTAGAGCTTGTAACCCCACCATGTGTTTATGTTGAGGAACTAGCATACTGGGCAAGCACTTTATTTTTATTAGCAAAGGCTACTTTGCCAAAAGATTTACATATTATCGCGTCTGCTATAAATCCAGCGAGTAGATCTTACATGAGAGGAGTCTCCCAGGCGGATCACAGTCATATTGGTACTTTCGAGTCAGAGTTGGAGAAGATTCAAGCATACTGCATGATCCGTAATTTTATTCCACACCTTATTGCTCTTACATGCAATTCACCAATTTTGAACAACCAACCAACTGATGTCGTCAAAATCATAAATAGTAGAATTACTGCTCCTAACTGTATTCGTTCTTTAAGGTTGAAAAATAATACTACAATGTTGAGTAACAATGATCCCAATCATTTCATTCCTTATTTAACCTCATCAGATCAAAATTCGCAGAATTATTTCCTCCAAGTAGTGCAAAAGGCAAGCCTAGAGGATGGGCGCTTCCAAGACGTGTTTCCTTTTACAGATTGGGGAACCATCGAAGTTAGAATTAGCGATGCTCAAATTTCCATTTGTCGTAGGATTGGAATAGGTATGTTAATTCAAGCTATGTGTTATAAGGCAAAAAAGCTGCTTCAAAAGGGAGTTTGGGTGCCGGATGCGGGAAGTATAACAATTGCACAAAATCGTGAGGGTGCTATAGAACGTGGTTTAATTTCCTTGTTTCGTCCAGCACCAGATCTTACTCATGAAAAACTGTCTCAATATGATCCAGAATTTGCTGAACAATACTTAGGTCCAAAGAACCAACCAGTAAGATATATGATGCAAGCTGTTCAAAGGATGTTCTTCTATTTAAAAGATGTGCTAAAAGAATTAGGTTTCTTATATTCTCCTTTTATGAAACCTTTAATGCAATCGGTTTTTGGTAGTGTTTCATATGCGGAGCCACCAATAACAGAAGCAGAATACCAGTTAAGTTTATATCAATACAAGTTAGAAAATGGAGAAAATCCTAGCATATTATATGATTTAATATATTTTACAATCCAGTACTGTCAAGATCCACTAAATAATCCACTAACAGGCGTTTTAACACTTCCTAAAGAGATGAGAGAATAAAAAAATCAAATTAAAATTATGGTTATTATTCATGTTAACTGCAACTATAGAGCAAAACGGAAAAAAATGGGATGAACACATATTTATAATTGATGCCCATTCACATCTAGGGCAAGATGTAGATGGGGCAACAATGATGAATCCATTAGCCCCAGGAGTAGGTACATTTGACTTTTGGGGTAATGTTCAAGGACGGATTAAAGCAGATTGGGAGAAAACTGGAGAGCAATCATTTAATACCTTCATGGATGGAAAAAGTACCAAGATTAGCTGGTCTTTTACTCCTTACCCTTTTACAGATAGATTATATATCGCCTTGGAAAAGCTTGGAAAAAAGCACTCTGATTTAAAAGAGAAATCAAAATTTTATTCTATGATAGACCAAGGTGTCTGCTTTCCTTTTCAAGATGTATTTCGTGATAAACGTCCAGAAGCGCTATATAGAGCAAGTAATATAAATATTTCGCGTTTCACGACCAGATTCCCATTTTCTATGAAGTTAATCGGATATGCTCGTTGTGATCCAATGGAAGGAGAGAAGGCAGTAAATGAAGTGAGATATGCAAGGGAGGAATTAGGACTTCGAGGATTAAAGTTGCACCCCCGCTCAGAAGGCTGGATTGATAAAATTAGTTCACAAAAAGCAATTCAGGTTTTAATAGAAGCCGCTTCATTTTCTATGCCTGTAATATTTGACACACGAGGTAGAGGTTCAATATTACAAATTGCCCAACTGATTGATCAAACAAGAAATGTACTAAAAACACAATATCCTGATTTAATACCTCACCTTAAAGTAATTATTGCTCATTTTGCTCAAGGAAATATTGATGACTACGAAGTTTACAATGCAATTGTTCAACCAAATACATATGGAGATCTCTCAATGTTGCATGGTGCTGGAGCAGGTAATTTTTTCGAAAGTTTCCGAAAATGGTTTAAAAATAATAATAAAGAAAGAGTAGACAACCGAATATGGTCAGAATATCTACTTTATGCCAGTGATTATCCCTATTTTGGGGACGTTCATTCTCAGAAATTAATGAAATATATTATCAATAAACAATTTTTTGACACTGGAGGGACCATTCAGGACGTAAAAAATATTCTTGGATTAAATCAACTAAGAGTCTTACCAGAATATAGTATAGATCAAAATCAAAGCGAATTAAAAAGCCCACCGAGTATAACAGTTTCTAATCCTAATTACAAGATAAATAATGAGAGTACGTTTCAAACTATAGTAGATTCTTTAGCTAAGTTAATCATAGATAACCATATTGATATTAAAAAGTTCTGTTTACAATTTAAAGATACATGGGCTGTGTTTAACGATGATGTGCTTTTAACAATCGTATCGAATAAAAATAAGAAAGAAAGGAAGATATTATTAATGGATTTAATAAAAGATCAAATCTCGTTATTTGCTCCATTACAATCAAATATGGAATGGAAAAAATTTGGTTATAAATATTTTGATCCTGTAGATAGATCTTTCTTTGCTACATTGTTTAGGCAGAATTATTTAGCTATGGACATAAATAAGACAGTAGAAACTTTTACACACATTTATACTTAAACTGTGTGATTGTTCAACAGAACTATTATATTATTGAAAATATAATTTATATATAAGACATTATAAAAAGATTTATTTTATCAATTCACTCTTTAAAGGGACATATTTTGAGAGGAATCGTGATCCTCAAATTAAGTGAAGGTTCTGAACCTACTGTTGACATTCAATATCCAGAAAATATATGCGATGAACTGCAAATATCAACATCAGGATTGCTGAGCTTATTTGAACAACATGAAAATGTAAAAACTGGCCCCAATTATCTTGAAATGCAAATCAAGAGAAATGTTAGTGTTGCAAGTTTTTTTACAGGTCATAGTAATAGAAGCTTTCTCGGAAAGCCAGAACATTCAATTACAATTTTCCTCTCTGATGATGATACACTCCCTAATACTTTTGAGGGTCAAGTAAGACGTATAGCTTTTGAATTATTACCTAAACGGCAAGAACCAGATTTCTACGAACAATTTGTACAATATTTTGAATTATTAAAAAAAGGGGAATTGGATCCGTATTATCAACAAATATTAGAATTAACACAGGATTTAAGTTCTAAAAAAGAGAGAATAGACGATCTTGCTCAAAAAGTTTCTTTATTAGTATCCGATAGATCTGATCATTTAAAAAATGTTGAAGCCCTAAAAGATGAAATAAATGGCCTTTATACGAAAATGGATAATTGGTCTGCCCAAATGGCAGAACTGAATGAATATAATGCAAGTTTGACTATGAAGATAAAGGAATTGAATAAAATAATGGCTGAACAGAAGAATCAATTAATACAAAAAGATACCCAAATTGCTAATTTAGACTCTATCTTAAAAGACAAAAGTGAAATTGAAGATGGAGCAGAAAAGCTACTTGAACAATTAAAAATGATTAAATCTGAAAATCAGAACTTAAATCAGGAAATCTCAAATTTAAACGAGACTAACAAAAATTTAAAATTTCAGGTCTTGAAGGCAAATCGGGAAAATGAGTCGCATTTAGATACAATCACTAATCTTAAATTAGAAATAAGAGACCTTAAGCAACATATTTCTTATGAAGATAGAGAAATAGGCAAAGAGAAAGATGATATTGTAGAAATGAAAAAGGAGTTAAAAGTAGTCAGAAGAGAAAGAGACCATTATAAAGAGATTATTAAAAAGAATAAACTTCTTTAATTTCAATCAATTATCCAATCTAACTTTTTATTTTTTAGAATTTTGTTAAAAGATAATTTTTTATAAGAACAAGAAGAAAAAATTCTTTTACTAGATACAATGGGTGCTTGAGATAATTAGAACCAACAAATAATTAATTCTGATTCAATTATTCACACTTTAAGGAATTTGTGCAAGAAAAAAGAGAAGATTGGGAAAAATTATTCTATAATATTTAAATGAGAGTGTTATCTTGAGTAACATACATTCTACCAAAAAGGGATGAATCAAAATTGTATAAGAAAAATCAAAAGTCTGCTATTTTTTCATTGATATTGTTATTAGGATCAATCATTGCGACTATATTAGGTACCAACTTTATGGCTATAAGTAATGACTTCCAGCCTTTAAGTGATAATGATAAGACATTATTAAAGACTTCTGCTACATTCACAGATATTGAAATTGATGCTCTTGACACTACTAATACGTCATATAGTGGTAATTGGACATGGGCAAAATCTATTGGTCTTTGCACTGGATCTGGTACTTCTGGTAATCCATATGTAATAGCAAATCATATTTTTGAATATAGTTCTGGATTTGGAGATTGTTTAAGAATATTAAATTCGAGAGTCCATTTTAGAATTAGAGATTGTATTTTCAGAGATTCAGATATTACTGATAGTGGCTTATATCTTTATAATTCTACTAATGGAGAAGTCACTGATTGCGATGCATACGACAATTTTAGAGGAATCGAATTAGTCAGTGTTAATGATACCGAACTTGAGGGAAACCATATTTATTCAACTGTTACAGGCATTTATCTATCAAATTCTCGTTTCAACACGATCTCTAATAATAATGTCTCATCCAACACAGCCCAAGGAATATATCTTACATCAACAAGCAGCTATAATACCATTTCCAAAAATATTGCTAACGATAATCAAAATTTCGATGGAATATCAATAAATATAGAAAGTAATTATAATGATGTAATCGATAATACCGCTAATGGAAATGGAGAGAATGGAATTAATCTTTATGATAGTCATCTTAACACAATCTCTGATAATGAAGCGAATGATAATACTCAATGTGGAATCTTATTGGGTTCAAGTACCGAAAATAGTATTTTATCGAATACAGTTAACGATAACTATTATGGAGTTCTTCTAGACTCCAATTGTGATGATAATATTATTTCTAAAAACATAGCAAATTCAAATGGTGATACTGGTATATTAGTTTACGATAGCGTTGATAATGTTATAACTTACTGTACCTCTAATCACAACTATTTTAGTGGTGTTTACTTAATTATGTGTGCGGATTCAACTATTTTTGATAATTCAGTTTACAATAACACTGTTATGGGGATATATCTTGAAGATAGCTTTAATATAACATGTTCAGACAATACAGCTTACGAAAATATAATTTTTGGCATATATTTGGAAAGTTCAGACGAATGTGTAATTGAAAATAACAATGTTCATCATAATGGTTTATCCGGTATAGCCCTAGCTAGTGGGTGTCAACTGAATATTTTGGAATCTAATCTTGCCCGGTATAACAACTTAAGTGGAATTCACCTAATTAGTAATAGTAATAATATATTAATAGACAATACAGCAAGTTATAATGAAGAACATGGAATAATTATTGAGGGCTGCAATAATATTCTTATAACAGATAATACAGCTAATAACAATAAAGAGAATGGGATTCACTTACTTAATAGTAATTCAAATTCTATCATTTCGAACACCGCAAATAATAACAAAAACGGAACCTTTTTAGACAACAGCAATAATAACGACGTTGTTGATAATTTATTCGTGGGTAATGATGATTGTTACAACGAAACAGGAAGTACGGGGAATATATTTGTAAATAATAGGTGTACTGCCCCATCAGAAGCTGCAATCGATTTAAGCACAATTCTATTGATTTTCGCACTCGTAGAAGGAGCAATAATTGCAATATTTGTTTTGACATATTTCGTCAAAAAACGTAAATCTTAATCTTTATTTTTTTTTTTCTATTTCTTGATAATTCTAGAGCTAATATAAAAAGTTTAAATACCGGTATGGGATATTGAATTACATAATCTACTTAAAAAAGGGTTGAACAAATTTGTATATGAAAAATAGAAAATTAACTTTTTTCTTAACTATTTTTTTAACAATTTCACTCATGGGATTTGCAATAGGGGTTAACATTCATACTAATGATTATGATAAAACATCATTGAAAGCTTCTACAGTATATTCTTATACCTTAATTGATGATACTGTGCCGACGTATAATTGGGAGGCTGCAAAACTCGCGGGAATTTGTACTGGTTCAGGTACTTCTGGAAGTCCATATACAATTAGAGATGATATCTTCGAATACGGATCTATTGGACCTGGACATTGCTTAGTAATCCAAAATTCAAGAAAACATTTCAGATTAATAAATTGTACATTCCGAGACGCTGATATGAGTTCTTACGGATTATATTTAAACAATGTTACTAATGGATTAATTGATGAGTGCTTTGCCACTAATAATCTATGGAGTGGTGATATGGGAATATACATGAATGAAGTGAATAATACCGAAATAAGAGACAGTCAAATTGTTGGCAATACTGCAGATGGTATTTATATATATGATTCTCATTATAATACCATTACCGGCAATAATATTTCTATAAACGAAGTCTATGGGATGTTTGTTGAGGAGAGTACTCATAACACTATTTCAAACAATATAATATATAATAATACAGGATTAGGGATTTTAGCAGTTTCAAATAGTAATGATAATACATTTTCAGGTAATACTTTTACAGAGAATGTAATGGGATTATACATTGATACATGCAGAGATAATACTATTTCTAATAATGATGCTATTGATAATGATGCCTTTGGATTTTATATGGAGGATGCAGATGAAAATGATATAACGTCAAACACAGCTAACGGTCATGATTCTATGGGATTTATTTTGGTATCTGGGAGTGATAATAATACTATTTCAAAAAATACTGCAAATAATAATTTGGTCTATGGTATTTTTGATAGCGCAGGAGTCAATAATGAATATTCTCAAAATACAGTGAATCATAACGACCAATTTGGTTTGTTCTTATCCGGGACATTAGAATCAGTAGTTCATGATAATACTGCGTTTAATAATACGATGTATGGAATTTTTATTTCTAGTGGGGTCAATCTGACGTTTACTGAAAATCTAGTTTATGAAAATATGGAATACGGAATGTTTTTATCGGGTGTTCAGACTTCAACAGTTGAAGATAACAATGTCCATCATAATGGATGGCATGGTATATATTCTGCTGGAGGTCAATCCAACATAATAAAATCTAACTTTGCTCAATATAATAACTGGAGTGGAATATGTCTGGAGGGGAGCGATTTTAACACAATATCGGATAATACTGCCAGTGACAATATTGAACATGGAATATATTTGGTTTCTGGTCAATCCAACGTCATAAGATCTAACATTGTTAAACATAATAACTTGAGTGGAATATGTCTGGAGGGGAGTGATCTGAATTTGATAACAGACAATACTGCTAGTCATAATACTGAACATGGAATATTCTTAGATACTTGTTATATAAATACTATAACTAGTAATACGGCCAATGATAATGGTTTGAATGGCATTTATCTACTCGATAGCGATGTTAATAGTATCATATCCAACACTGCAAATGACAATATTAATGGGACATTTTTAGAAACCAGCGATAATAATATAGTTGCGAATAATATATTCCTTGGTAATATTAACTGCTATAATGAAACGGGAAGCATAAACAACATTTTTGACAATAATGTTTGTACAGGAGGAGGTCGCCCATCAATAGATTTAAGTACCGTCTTGCTTATCATTTCTATCATAGAAGGTGTAGCCCTCGCTGTTATCATTGGGGTTTATTTCATGAGAAAACGAAAATCCTAATTAAATTTTTTTTTTTTCTCTCAAATTAAATTAAGGGAAAGTATGAGAAATAGGCATAACTTTAATAAATAGATAAAAAAAAATTTATCTTAATCAGGTGTAAGCTGATCAAGGTCCGATAAATCTAAGCCACTATCCATAACTTCTGGAGCTTCAGCTAAGAATTCATCTAAAATGTCTTTTAATTCATCTCCCGATCTTTTTAGGATAAGTCGAATTAGACCAATATTAATATCAGGATCTGAGATTAATGTGAGGACTCCCTTAGGACCACACGATGAGGCGAAGATCTTACCTCCACTAAATTCTGAAGTTACAATTTCAAGATTACCAAGTTCAAGGTTTTTACCTTGTTCTTCTGAAGCACAAAATACTGCGCTTGCAATGGCACCAATCCCGTCAACATCAGCAGGGAAATAAGAAAATTTTGAAACGCTTGCGATAGTAAGTCCAGTTCTATCAACTAAAATAACTTTTTTAATACCACTTTCACTTTTTATAATCTTACTTAGAATATTATCGAAGCTTTTGGTGTCAATACTGATTGCAATACACCTTTTTAAGTAATTTTAGAAATTTAATATTTAATATAATAATATATTCTTCAATCTTTAAAACTATTATAATCATTTGAATTTATAAAATTATCTTTTTAAAATCTTTCATAGGAAATTTAGGAAAAACTGTTTTTAAGGATAAATCTTTAAAATTCATATTAAATTCTTAACAAAATTTATGGTAAAAATATAATGCGGGATGAAATTGAAAGAAGATTACATCGAGTAATGATAAAAACACCCCAACAAGGTTATAAGTGTCCTTATTCAAGAGATTGCGACAATGCTGAAAATAGTGCCAGATGTAATGTTTTTTATCATAAATGTTCAAGGTATATAGATTTTAATTCACTTTATTAATAGATTAGATATAGAGAAGGTAATTAAGAATGGATATGGGTTTAAAAGGTAAAGTCGCATTGGTTTTGGCATCAAGTAAAGGATTAGGACTAGCTTGTGCAAAAGGACTTTATAAAGAAGGGGCAAATGTTGTTATTTGCAGTCGCTCGAAAGAAAATTTAGATAGAGCTAAAGAAGAAATAGAAGAAATTGATTCAATCAAAAAGGATGCAAAGGTTGTATCTATTGTAACCGATTTGAAGTATGAAGAGCAAATAAATAATCTTGTAGATAAGACTTTAAAGGAATTTGGTAGGATTGATATTTTGATTCATAATGCGGGTGGTCCTCCCTCAGGCCCAATAGATACAATTTCCAAGGAAGACTGGTCAAATTCCATTGATTTAAACCTACTTTCTTTCATTAAAATAACTGATTTAGTCCTCCCGACTATGAAACAACAAAATTTCGGAAAAATTATCGCAATTACATCAGTTTCAGTAAAACAACCGTTAGAAAATTTAGTGTTATCAAATACGACTCGATTGGGTGTTGTGGGATATGCTAAAACTCTTGCAAATATATATGCAAAAGATAATATTCTCGTGAATGTTGTGTGCCCGGGACCAACTTTAACAAATCGCATGAAAGAAATAATTAATAAAACAGTCCAAGATACAGGAAAATCTTATGGAGAAGTCGAGAAAACTTGGATCGATCCCATACCAATGGGAAGATTAGGAAATCCAGAAGAATTGGCTAATTTAGTTGTTTTCTTAGCTTCTGAAAAAGCTAGTTTCATTACGGGAACAGTAATACAAGTTGATGGTGGTTTTGTAAAAAGCACTTTATAATATAATTTTAAATGATATCACTTTTAATTTCAAAAGATATCACTTTCATATTTTTAGAATTTATTATGAAACAAACTAATTTGTATAAAATAGATATTTATATAGAATTTTAGTATTATTATTCTATATCTTTATTTTATAATTAAACACTTTCTGAACAATATTTTAAACAAAATTCTAATGGTCTATGTGAGAAAAATGTCTAATAAAGGGGTTAATTATTTGAAAGCAAAAAATAGAAGTAAAGAAAGACTTGTTATTTTATCCGTTTTGCTATTTAGTTGTCTCTTCGCTTCCTTTTTAAACAATATCAATATCCACGATAATTTTAGCAAAGATAACCGCGGTGATGTAGAGTTCCAAATTAGAGATTTAAAAACTCAGGATTTGACCTTCAACAATTCATATGAAGATATAGGAGCTCCCTGGAAAGTTTCTCATTGGGCGAATACAACAGATTATGACTTACAAGTAAGTTTTGGAAATGGAACAACCAATACTAAAAATATAGATATGGGGGTTGGTTGGGAAGGCTACCAATTGAACGGAACTATTAAGGATTTGTATGATGAAAGGAATTGGGTTAATGGAACCTTTCAATGTGGTCCAGATGATAATACATTCGGAACTAACGAAAATGATAGTAATGATGTTTTAAACTGGACATTTGTTAAAGACGATGATACATCAAGCTTCACGAATGACATGAGTGGTAATTATTACGATGATGGGAATGCGGTGACAGATTACCAAGACTGTATAGAGTTAAGAATTTCAGGTGGAGGGTCAGGTAGAGGATATGATCAGGGTGATGCGTGTTATTGGTATACAGAATTTGATATGCCTAGAGGTGATATAATTGATGGTGAAATAAGATTTTCTGTATATCCTGAAACATTTAATGGGTATGGGAACCATTTTGTATTCCAAGTATTAATAAATGATGTAAATGTTTATACCAGGGGTTTATTAGCTTTAGTAGAAGAAAGCCCTGATCCAATAAATGGTGATTGGTTGGATGCAATTGTTCCATTAGATGTTTACTTTAATAATCCTCAAGTTTTTCCTGAAGGAGTAAAAGCCATGAATGTCACCTTACAATTTAAAAGAGTAGGAGAAACATTAGACACAGGAAGTTATTTAACCAGCTATCGTGCTTTCGCAGACAATGTATCCCTAATTTTAAAATCTCAGGTAAATGCTACTCAAGTCGGATTGCAAATGAATGAAGTATCCGTATCTGATGGAAATGAATGGGGAAATGGAGAAGTATCTCAAATTAGTTCTTGGACCACATCTCCTGTAGAAATCAAATTCAATAGCACTGAGGCGAACCCACCACCAGAAATGGGAGGTTATAACGTAGAATTTACAACAGACTTAACTCTTTTTGCCAGAAAATTAAATGATGATTCTCATTATCAACCAAATTTTTATGGGACGAGTTTCGAGGCAAATAATGACAGTTCTGTACTATGGGAATCCTATGCACGTGTTTCTGTTCCAACTGGTTATGAGGAAACTAATATGACAATTGAGTTTCCTGAAGATGTTCAAATTACTTGGATTTCTAATGCTGAGAAACCAAATACCAATATGTTGCAGTATTGTGATAATTCAACCTTGGGATTACTGAAAGTCTATAATTTCTCAGAGACACCTGATGGTTTTTGGTGGGTGAAAGGAGAATCACCAAATTATTGTACTGAGCTAAATGTCTATAATAATGTTACTGGTTCATGGGTTCTTAATAATACTTTCATTAGTGGAGATTTTATTAATATAACTGGAAAAATCGAAAGTGGTGGGCTCGATATTTCCGGATATCTCGGAAATACTAAAGCGAAACTTCAGATAAGGTTTCCAAATGGGAATATTTGGACAACAGAAAATCAAATCAAACAAGTTGATAACAATGGATTTGTATATTTTGATCCCATCATGATACCTAATAATGCTCCCGACTATGAAGCCGGAGAATATGAAGCAATCATTATCTGGAATAACTCTTATTCTTCTTTTGGAATAAATGAGAGTGGTATTATATATAAGAGATTTAATGTTATTCATGATTCAATACTTGAACCTGACCAAGGTATTTACTTTATTGAAAACGTCATAGATGATCGGGTTATAAATATAAAAGTGTCCTTTAAAGATATTATAGATGATACAGCAATAGAAAATGCATTAGTATATACAAATTTTGCAGGTGAAGACCATAATTTCACGGAAATAAGTCCAGGATTTTATTTATTCGAATTCAATGCAACGAAAGCTAATGCTGGGAATAATACTTTGACAATTTATGCAAACTCTACGTATTATTTAAATAAAATCATAGATGTTACTGTTGAAGTTGTAAAAGAAACTCTTCTTACTGTTGAATCTGATTTTATTACTGTTTCATG
The DNA here is from genome assembly GCA_048940605.1 of Promethearchaeota archaeon. GTDB lineage: Archaea > Asgardarchaeota > Lokiarchaeia > Sigyniarchaeales > SOKP01 > Loki-b32. The sequence continues at coordinate 9,661 of JBHLOJ010000024.1, read as the reverse complement.
GAATCAAAATTTTACAGTACGATTCAATTATACTGAAAAGAATAATCCCCTCATTGGAATTAATACTACAGCAATAAATTCTACTTGGCTTGGAGAATCTCATTTGATTCAACCTTATGAAGGGCAGTATGAATTAACGTGTAATACATCCGCTTATGATACACTTACATTACAATCTTTTATTATAACAATAAATCCATATAAATATGAAGCCCAATCGGTTTTAATTAGAGTACAAATTACTGAATTAGAATCATCTTTGTCATTATATTTGAATGGCAATCATACTAATATTGGTGAAACAATTAGAGTTGAAGTTGGTGATCTTATAAATGTTACAATATATTATAGAGATAATTCAACACAAAACCACCTTCCTAATGCAACAGTAAGTTTGTTAGGTAGTATTCCTATACTTCCTAAAGAGTTAAATGAAACAAACAATTACTATAATATAACTATTAATTCGGCGGATTTAGAACAAGGGATTACTACCTTAACTGTATTTGCGCAATTAATTAACTACAAATCTCAAACGATTCATTTTTTCGTTGAAGTAACTGAAAAATCGACAGATTTACAATTATTTTTGAATGATGATCCTAAGACTGATGAAAAAGTTGCTACTCTTACTATAGGGGAAACTCTAAATATAACTGTGAAATATACAGACCTAAGTGGAGCACACATTACAACCGCAACAATCCAATTGATCGGAGAGGGAATATTGGAAAATTTCACTAAAGATGATGGTTTAGGACAATTCTATATTTTGCTTAACGAAACAGATTTAACAATTGGACTCAATTTATTTTCTATTATTGCTCGTGCGAACAATTATCAGGTTCAATCAATAAATCCAATAATTACTGTTAATAGAATCCAAACACAATTAAATATGCCTTCTCAAATAGAAGCTGACCCAAAGGATGATGTTTTATTAAGTGTAACTCTAGAGGATCTATATTTTGGTGGGACTATCTTGAATGCCACAGTTACATATATATGGGCATATGGACAAGGAGAGCTTGTTGATCATTACGGAAACGGTACTTATGAGGGAACACTAAATAATGTTCCAGAAGGTAGTTATACTATAAGAATAACTGCTTTTGCGGGACCTAATTATGATTTTGAGAGTAGAGATATACTATTAATCGTAAGTACTCCTGAAACCACACCTAGTCCGGATTTAAGTTGGTTAGTTTATGTATTAATAGGAGCTATAGTAGGTCTAGTCGGTATTTTTACACTCTATCAGAAAACCTTGAAATATCCTCCTTTAGTAAGAAAAATAAGGAAGTTAAGGAAAAAAGTTAGAAAAAATCAAAAATTAAAACCTATTTTAGTAAATAAGCGTGACGAAATCATCGAAAGTGCAATCCAAGACCAAAGTAATATTATAGAATCGATTGAACCTGCAGAAAATAACAAATTTCAAATCAAAAAGGATGAAACCTAATTTTTTTCAATATACAAATCTCAATATACTATCTTATTTTTTCTAAACCTTTTTTTTTTGAGAAAAATATTTTTATACCTCATATTTCTAGTATTAAGGTATCACTTCAATATTTCAGAATTTTATATATTGAACTACAGAATTTTCATCTAATTACAGCTTGAAAAAAAGATTTTTATACACCATATTTCTATTATTATCCTAAATTTATCTATTAACTTATTGTGTATTCTAAAATATTTTATTAAAATAAATTATCAGATTAACTTTAAGAAATTCTAAACAAAATATTCATAAGGAATCAAGTATCATTATGCGAAGAATTTATAGAAAATACCTCTATATCTGCATTTTTATTTTTATTATTATTTTTGTAAATTTTCCATTAAATTTCTCCGCAATGATTATAAATTCTACTAGGGTTCAGATATCTGGTGAAATACCCGGAGAACAACAGTGGATTAAAAATTCTAATTTTAGTTCTCAAGAATATTGGTTTGTGGAATATGAAGGAGATAACACTGATGTAAATGGAGTAGTTAGCGGAGAACAGGCAAATTTTGAAATTATTGGAGAACTTTGGACATTTTCAAACGTTACTGGTATACCTGATAATGTATCCTGGACACCAGGGAAAGAATCTGAAATCTCTATAACTCCAGATATATATTATATAGACCAATTTGGCTGTTTTGCAACTCATGAATATATGGAATCAGGTGGTAATAATCTATATGGAGTTCCAGCAAACCAGAGTCGCAACAATCCTATTATTCACTGGAATAGAATTATTACCATGCCTATTGATATGAGTGATTACAAAATTACATCAGCACAGTTAAGTGCTATGTTTAATGGAAGTGCTGATCTTAATATAGAAACTCCTTACGAAGTAATTGAAGGGTGGGATGATGTTCCTGCTACAGGTTATGCTGCAGAATATGACCATGCACGTTTTTATGTCCAAGTCTCAGATCTGAATAAACTAGAGGTTTATGAAGTAGCTTATAATCAAACAGTTGGATTGGGAAGCGGTTATCATGGTAGAACAGGGAGAGATGGTACCTTAACAGCTAGTAAAGTAAATAATACTCTGATGAAAGTTGTTGAGGATGATGAGTTAATTTTTTATTTAAGTCGGGTACTCAGTCATAATTATAAGAATTTTACTTTAACTTTGGGTATTGATATTTACAACGAAGATAATTATGCAAGTGCAGATCTTGATACTTGGTATGATTTGTATATTAAATCCTGCAATCTTACATTTGATTATCAGAAAAATATAGACCGCTTCAGTTCAATCTCTTGGAAGCAAAACTGTGAAAAAATTAGTAGCTTAAGTAGCTATCCTGTTGTAGTTCAAAACGCAACTCTAAATTTTAAATATAAAATTAATGAATTATGGAATACATCGTTGTCTCCAAATTCCGAAATAAGAATCTTAATTAATGATAACAAGCATACTGAAACAATAAAACTGAGTTCTGCGACAACATCTTTTCAGGAAGCGAAAATTGGTGGTTTTGATGTTACAGATCTAATCTCTGATGATGTGAACATATCAATTAAAGTTTACTTAGCTGATGATTTTATTCTAGATCACAATATAACCATTTCTTTAGATGATGTTTTTCTTGATATTTCTTATATAATTATTGAACCTGATGAAACTATTCCAAGAGGGCCAAATCTCACATGGGTTGTTTATTTACTAATAACAACCATAGCAGGAATTGTTTTTGTTTTTACTTTATATCAAACTTATTTTAAATATCCTCCAATTGTAAGAAAAGTTAGAAAATTGAGAAAAAAAATAAGAAAAGGAAAAAGAATAAAACCTATTATTTTAAATAAAAGAGATGAACTTATAGGGATAACAATTCAAGATAGGAAAGGAATCATTGGAAATGCAGAACCTTTACTAATTAAAAAAGGAGAAAATAAACATTTAATTTTAAATTCACACAACGGAGGGAATGTTAATGAATAGGAGGAGATCAACTTGTTGTATCTTGCTTTTATTTATAATTTTTTTAAGTTATTTCCAATTTGCCAGTATAAGTCTAATAGATAACTTTTCAATAAACGAGCAAGGTACTCCAATTCATTTGTCAACAGAAATTTCTGGAACAAAACAATGGATCAATAATTCTAATTTTGATTCTCAGGAATTTTGGTTTATGGCGTCTGATGGAGACAGTACAGATGTCGATGGAAACCTTGCGGGAGAACAAGCAAATTTTAAAATAATAGGAGAAAAATGGTTTTATACAAATATATCTGGTACACCTACATCTTCAGATTGGATACCAACAAAAAAACCTGGAGGTTCAATTTATCCAGATCTTTTTGTTATAAATCAGTATGGTTGCAATGCAACTCATGAATATTGGGAAGGAACATCTGATAATAGATTTGGGGTATATGGAAATCAAACTAGAAATCGTCCTAGTGTATTATGGAGAAGGATAATCGAGATGCCATTTAATATGAGTGATTATTCTATTACAACAGCAGACCTGTTAGCTGTTTTCAATGGATCTGCTAATACAAACGTTGAAACTCCATACGATAATATTACTAGTTCAACTCCTACACCGACTTGGGCAGAGTATGATCATGTAACCTTTTACGTTCAATTATCAGATATGGAACAGAAAGATAGATATCTCGTAGCTACATATATTCCCCGTGATTTGGGATATGGAGATTTACCTGGGAATCAAAATGGAGAAAGTGATGGAACAATACATTCAGTGGGAGACACAAATATGACTACTGTTCCAAAAGAGGTATTAAAATTCTATTTAAATAAAATATTGGAATATGATAATACAAATTTTACAGTATTTCTTGGCATTGATATTGATGTAGAAGATAATTATGGTGATTGGGATAGAGATACTTATTATTCTTTACTTATTAAATCCTGTAATCTTAAATTTGATTATATGAAAAAAATAAATAAAGTTACTTCAGTTTCATGGAATCAAATATGTGATAAGATTAGTAGTCTAAGCGAATATCCTGTTCTTGTACAAAATGCTACAATAAATTTTAAATACAAAATTGATGAATTATGGAATAGTTCAATATCTCCAAACTCCGAAATAAGATTCTTGATTAATGATAATAAACATACAGAAACAGTTAATTTAAGTACAGCGACTACATCCTTTCAGGAAGCTAAAATAGGTGGTTTTGATGTTTCGAATTTAATTACAGATGATGTTAAATTATCAATTCAAATATATCTTGCAGATGATTTTTTACTTGATCAAAATATAACTGTATCAATCGATGATGTAACCCTTGATATCGGTTACATTATAATAGAGCCGGATGAACCAGTAAAAACAGGACCGGATATGGGCTGGTTGGTTTATACATTAATAGGTGCTGTTGTTGGTATTGTTACTATTATAGGATTATACCAAACTCACTTTAAATATCCTCCTATGGTCAGAAAGATAAGAAAATTAAAGAAAAAAGTGAAAAAAGCAAAAAAGATAAAACCAATTTTAGTCAGTAAAAGGGAGGAAATATTAAAAAGTAGTATCGAAAATCAAAAAAGTAATTTAGATATAGAAATTATTAAATAAAACAATATTGAAAAAATATTAATTAATAAGGAGGAAGAAATTTAGATGCCACACGGTTTTATAATTACCGAATGGACGGAAGATCAGGGATTAGTAGTTAAATTAAGTTATCCAGAAAGTCTCGAAGCAGATCTGGATGATATGATGCGAATATTTTATGCTCACATAACAGGAGCAGGGGAAGCTGGGAATGTTTTAGTTCGGTTAGAAAAAGCCCGTTCTAATGTGTCAAGTTATTTTACTGGTATGGAGTCTGATATGCCTGTAATGATAAATTTGATGTTAGAATTAGGAGAAGATCCAGAAATGTTCGGTGAAGCAGTATTACAAGAATTAAATCGAGATGTATTAAATTATTTAAAACAAATGAGCACAAATGTATCAGAAAGTTATGAAATTGTAAAAACAATAAAACTTTATTTAAAGAATACGTTAATTCTTTTGGATCGATTAAAAAATTTATCAAAGGAGCAACGACTAGCACAAATTTATTCCAGTGATAAAGCAAGGGCAATTTTAGAAGCTTTACAAGAAAGAGCTTTATCCAGAAGAGAATTACAAGGAATTATCGAAGATAAATTACAGAAAATAATTCCAAATCTCGAATATATATTGGATCCTTTTATTAAAACAGGACTAGTAATGCAAGATTGGGTAGAAGGTGATACCGATATAACTCTATTTCTTCTTACTGATTTTGCTATTCTAAGAGCTCCAGTAGCGAAATTAGTTGAAGAGGCTAAGAATAATTTACCAACTCCACAACTGGCGACCAAGTATCTTGAGGCTGTTTCTCAATTTTTTGCAAATTACAAACCAAACCTTGAAGATAACTTGAAAATCGCTCGAACTATGATGAATCCAGATAATTATGATTACATTACCTTATTTAGAGAGAGAGCTTACCCAGTAAATAAGATCCCCAAAGGCCCTGGAGAGAGTATAGATCAAATTGGAACTTTCTTGAAAACCATGGAAGATAATGGAATCCTTAAAGTTATAAAGGATGAGAAGGACACCGCTTGGGTATTCTTATTAACAGATGTAATTGCTCACACTTTTTATCCAGAATATTTAATTGAAAAAATACGAAAAGATAGAATGGAAGGTAAATTAAATAAGGATGTCGCCATAAAACACTTAGAGTTTCTTGAACAAGTATATAAAAAAAAATAAGGTGAATATTTTAACTTGGCTAAAGAAGAAGATTCAGCAACAAAGCAGGTATTAGAACTAATTGGTTTAGCCCATGACGAGGTAGATACATATTTTAAAATAACAGGAAGAGGTCCTGTTATGATTGGTGAAATTGCTCTTCTAGCAGATGTAGCTGAAGAAAGAGCAACAGAAATTGCATCGAATTTATTCCAAAAGGGGCTTCTCAAAGAAATACCAGGTAAAACCCCTATTTATGAAGCATTGCCACCATATGCTGCTCTGTTAGGTCAAATTCATCAATTTAAAGAAACAATAAAAACATTTCAGCAGTTGACTCCAAAAAATATTCAGGAACGGTTTAATACACTAGAAACTCATTCAGATAAACTAAAAAAACTTGATGATTATCGTACTTATCTTCAAATAATGAAGACAAATTTACCTGAACAAATAAAAACTCAATTTGATAAGTTTGAAAATGAACTTGAACAAGTAAATAGGTTTCGAGATGTTAGACGGTTTATTTTAAATTTAAAAGAGATAGTTCCTGCGGAAATTACAAAAGAATTTGGTGCTATGGAGAGTCATTTAGACTCAATGAAAACAGAAATATCGAACAGATTTGAAAAGCAGTTCAGAGTTGGTGCTTTAAAAAGTATGGCAGAAAAAATTGTTTCTCGAGTAATTTCAGAGCAATTCAAGGAAGTAACAGTGTATTTTCGGGATAAATTTGTACAAACTACACAAAATATGTTGGATCAAGTAATAGAACAATTAGGAAGCATAACGGATACTGCTGGCGAGATAAGTACTGATCTAAGTACCGTTTTTTCAGATATAGAAGGTGGACTTAAAACAACGTTAGAAGATTTAGAAAGTAGAGTATCAGGGGTTTATGATGATATTATTTCGGGAATTAATGAATTGAAAGATTTGTTTAGAACTGAAATTTTTGAGACAATTCAGGATGATATTATAAATAATATCATCAATCAATTAGATGCCGCTGAATTTACAATGAATGAATTTTGGCAACGATCGAAAGAAGCTTCATTATTAAGTTTTAAAGATGTGTGGTTTGTTAGAAGTGTTGAAGGTATTAAAGCACAAATTAACGAATCCCTCACTCGTGTAAAGATGCGAGTTCATATTGTTGCTCCAAAATTAAAAGATGTTGATCTAATAGCACTTACAAGGCTAAAAAGTCATATAAATATAAGAATTTCAACAAATTTTGATATCGACAATCCAGAAGATCAAATGAGATTTAACCAAATTGCGGATTATCCAAATTTTACATTAAGGTATTATGATAGAGAAAACTTATGGTCAATAAATAAGGATTTTGAAGAAGTTGTGGTTTGTGTAATCTCAGAATCAGAAGAAGGTGAAATACAAATCGCGGGAATGGGTTCAGTGCTTGAAGAACATGTTAAATTATTTGCTGCTGTTTTAGAAGATGTATGGATACAAAGCAAAAAGCTAGATCAAGTGGAGATTTTGCATGAATTAAAAAAAGCTCCTGAACCGAGTTTTCCTAAAGAAAGACTTACACCTTCGATACCTCCCCCAATAAAAGAAGAACCGGAGAGAATAACACCTCCAATTCCAGAGAGACCATCAGTAATTCAGCAAGAACCGGTTAAACTTGAACCTATTACAAAAATCGAAACCCCAGTAGAACCACCAACAATCCCACAAGAACCAAGTATGTCTACAGCTGCAATTGGATCTACTGATGCATTTCTTTCAAATCAGATTGATCAATTACTAAATAATTTACCAAACATGACAGGAGAGGATATAGCAGCAAAATTACACAATATACAGGATGATATTCTTGAAAGAAAAGGATTTAGTGGTGTTCTTAGGCAAATACAAATGGGAATTACTCCATTGAAATCTAATTCTAATTTATTAAACCCAACTGAAAGACAAGAGTTGATTAACAAAATAAACTTTTGGAGAAGTAAACTCAATATTTAACATCATTTTATTTTCTCAATTATTATCTTGATTTTTCCCGTCAGAATAAAAAGGGGTTGTCTATTCCAAGATATTTCTCTACAGCGTTTAATATCTCTTCCCTAGTTCCAATATATGCAAAAAGCTGATGTTTAGCTTTCCCATGAGATGTGTTATCAACAGTATTAAAAGGATTTAATTGAAGCTCAATTTCCCCAAAATTAAGTAATGGCTTATCCGGGGATTCGGAATTATATGATTGAATAACTCCAATTTCTGATTCAGGATGATCTCTTGAAACATCAAAACACTCCTTTTGATTTCTTGGAATGTCATCAGATAATTTGACGATGAATCCATACTCATCAGAATCAGGAATTTTCAGTATATAACCAATCTTAGCAGGTCTTTCATAATCAATATCTTCAGGTCGAATTGCAAGTTTATAAATATCACTTACATCAATTTTAAATGCAACATAATTCCTATCTCTCCTTAATCGATCTTCAGGAATCATTCGAAAATAAGAAAGAGGTTTAGAATTTGTATTTGTTGGTATTAAAACTGTACCTGGTTTTTCAGGACCTTCACTAATGACCGTTGCTAAACTCCATCCATTAACTTTTAAATTAGGTCTATATAAAACGCAGTCATCTAAAATTTCAATTCCGCAATAACTAAGACCTGTATCATAAGGTTCCTTAATAAGCTTAAATTGGCGTGTGATTTCACCCTGATATCCTTGCTTAGTTCTTTGATTTAATAAAAAGATCTGACTAGAAACCGTGCAAGATTTTTCAGAAGTCATAAGAATTTCATAATTTGCTGGATCTAAACTCGGTTGACATATCCATTCTTCAAAAGTCTCAGGTTTCTCATAGAAAAAATCCCTTTCTGGGCTAATCCAATACCTATCACCCCCAATTTCATGACTTCTAGATTCAATAGCACTTTTAATGTTAGGATTTACCCAAAGTAAGTTATAACAACCAGCCTTAGGAAATATACCTAAAGGCCGACCACCATATTCGGAAATTAGTATAGAACTATCTTCTGCAACCAATTCTATTAGATTAGTGTTACATTCTATAACTGAAATTAACGTATTTTTTGTAAAATAATTCATAATTAAATTCGAGTATTAGACTATTTTAAGGTTTTTTTATTATTTGGAATAAAACTTTCAATGATCTTCGTGAAAGAACACTTTCACGTTCTAGTATGTATATATCCATATTATCCTAATATTTTCAGGATCTTACAATTCGCTTTCAGAAAAAATAAATAATAAATCAAAGTATATAATGCGTTTTAATATAATGTAACTACAGTTATCTAGGTAGATTTAAGTTTTTAGTAATTTTCATTAAGAATATATCTTATTAATTCTTAAAAAAAAAGAGGTGATGTTTTTGCCAAAAATTGTACATTTCGAAATTAATGCAGATGATATTGAAAGGGCTAAAGGTTT
>JBHLOJ010000140.1:0-7137 GCA_048940605.1 Promethearchaeota archaeon | reverse complement strand
GGTGTGATAAGAATTTTGGGCATTTTTGAAACTTCCATACCAATTCCTTTTGTAATTCTCCCTTTCATTTCATTTAATAAAGAAGTGATATTGTCTCTAAACCGCATAGCATTGGAATTATAATCATGAAAACTAATGTTTAATAAAGCAAGAATTTCACTAAAGGTTGCAGGATTACACGGATAAAAATCAGCGGTCCCAATATCATATATAATTTGTTTATAAGCTTGGTGAATTTGATTGGCTGTATGAAAATGTTCCCTTAAGGTATTGCTATTATAATTATAACTACTAATGCTTTCCAATTCATCTAATCCTTTACTAATGTTATCCACAAAAAGTTCTAATGCATTCCCTATATCTCTTGGGGGAACTTCAATCCAAATTTGTTTAGAAGGGTTGCCTATTGCTTTTATTGATTCTAAATATTTATTCCATGCGCTACATCGTATTGTATAGTTCAAATTTGCATCGCAATTTTTTCCTTTTGATACGTTCATCCCATAGAGTGATTTAACACCATAACAAAAATCAGTAGGGATTCCACATTCCTCACCAAAATCATACATCTCATTATACTTCTCATTTATAGTGTCAATAACATCTTCAATGATATTATCAACTGTTTGGCTTATATCTTTTATACCAAGATCTTTAACAAAGCCCAAGAAGTTGGTTACTCTATTCCAACCAAAGATATTAGATGCTGAACCTAAATATGTAAGATATTTATGAATCTTAAATTCGTGCATTCTTATTGGAAAGACGGGAATTAAATCTGGAAAAGCATAAACTAAATCCGAAAATGGTAGAGCAACAGAGATTAATTTTTTATTCTCCCTAAATTTCTTTCTTTTTAGGTAATCTCTACCTGTTAAAAAATTATAAGCGATTCTTAACACAGAAGAAAATCTAATCAATTCATCGGCAACTAAACTCATTTTTTGCATCATCACCAAGTTTTTCTTTACTATTTTTTAACCTTATTATATTAATTCACTTATCACATCATTTCTAGGAACGCTTCTATCCTCGTACTAAGTTGACCTCTGTTAGCTCTTGAATAATCTCTTTCCAAATTTAAAACTTGTATACCTTTCTCTTGTAATCGATTTTTCAAGTGCGAGGACATTATGGACATGTGGTCGCAAAACTTAATTATATGATTTATAACACCTAATTTTTTACCTGTTCTACTTTTATAACTATTTGAAAATTCCTCTATATGAGAGATCTTAGTTTCTAAAAATTTCGGTACAGAATGATCTCCATATATATTATTTTTGAATCGTTTTACCAGCAAATTAATAGGTTCACTTGAGGAATCCAAAACATCATCATCAAATATTTGTGAATAATAATTAAATCCAACCCAAGTATCGAAAAATACTATATTTCCTCCACTGTCTTCAATTAATTCATTTAAATAATCATTAATAAAAATAGAACAACCTGTTAATAAAATAGGTTTTAGCTTATTTTCTTCCTGCATGCTTTTTTGGCTTTGAAAATAGTTTTCTAATTTTGGTAGATATTCAGGACCAAACAAAATTGCTTTTTGAAGCAATTCTAGCTTCTTAGAGCCGGGAATGTTCAATTTACTTAAATCTGATAATTTTTTCTTAAAATTATTATATTTTACAATACTATTCATTAAATCCTGAGCAAGTATTTCAGAACCTTTAATATTCTCAAGATTTTTTTTTAAATCTACTAACTCTAATTTAAAATATTTTAGACTATTTTCAGTTTTAGTGTATGAAACATAAAAGTTCAATTGAGGAATATCATAATATTTCGAAATTATTTCTGATGCACAAATATCTGATACACAATGATTCGAGACTATAAAATAATCGACTAAATCCAGAAATTTATATTGGCTAGGTTTAATAGAAAAAGCCCCTATACATGATTGAGCAAATGAACAGGTTGAAGGGGGTAAAAAATCATGACTAGCATCCATTAATTCATCATTTCCAGCAAACATCATTCGGAAGGGAATAAATCCAGCCGCATCGATTAGTTCCTCAGGAATATTATCATGAGATATGAAAGCGATAACTTTTTTACCTTCCGCTTTCCTTTCTTTAAGGAAAAGATAAAATTCTGATAAAAATTCAATGTCTTCCATTTTTATAATAACAATAATTTTGAATTATTAAACAAAAAAGGGTTAATTGTTCATAAAATTTTTTGATATGAAAATTAAGTGAAAACCAGCCTAACTACCATTATGTTCTTGAGCAATTAAAGCAGCTCCAATTGCTCCTGTTAGTTGGGGATGTTCTGGGATTACTATTTCAAATCCTAATTCTTCTTCTAGGAACTTCTTAACAGCTATATTTTTAGCTACACCTCCACAGAAAACAAGCATAGGACTTACCCCTATACGTTTAGCCATACCTGCAACTCTCCTAGCAATAGACTTATGGATACCAGCGGCGATATCATGTTTCGAGGTACCTCTTGCAAATAAAGAGATCACTTCACTTTCAGCAAAAACGGTGCATGTAGAACTGATAGCTGATGGTTTATTTGAATTCAATGCGAGTTCTCCAATTTCTTCAATTGGAACTTCAAGTGCGTGGGCCATGACTTCTAGAAATCGACCAGTTCCAGCTGCGCATTTATCATTCATTTGAAAATCCATAACATTTCCAGTTTTTTTGGAAATTAAGATTGCCTTAGAATCTTGACCTCCTATATCAATAACTGAATGAACATCTGGAACAAAATATTGTGCTCCACGCGCATGGGCTGTGATTTCTGTAATACGATCATCAGCAATATCAATGGTATTCCGTCCATAACCTGTGGACATAATAAAAACATCATCTTTATTCAAATTATTCTTTTCTAATATATCGTTAAAAAGATTATGTCCCACCCTCTTAAAATCGAATGTAGATCTTTCTACTCTATAATCAACCAAATTTCCCTCGCTTAATAACACTACCTTACTTGCAAGTGACCCTATGTCAATTCCTATAAACGACTTCAATTTTTCTCGAAACCTTAATGTTGTTGCATGGGTAAATGAAAATCCGAAAATAAAATTTATGATATTAATTATGATAATTATTTAGACTAATAAGAAAATCGAGATAATTAGGGTTATTACAAAAGCAAAAACCATCTGAATTATATTCTTTGCTATAGATTCTTTAGAAATGACTCCTAAAAAGACACCGAGTAAAATAATACAGATTAAAATTATCGTAAATGAAATAAAAAAGGTAGAAAACGTCGCTACTGGGGAATAAAAGAAAGGAATTAATGGTACAAGGCCACCTAAAAATGGTGATAAGCCATTTACAAACGATACAACAATAGTGGCAAATGTTTCAGCTTTTTCTCGAATACTTTTACTTCTTTTTTTCTTCTTTTTTTGCGTACCTTTAATATTAATTTCCGCATTATTACTTAGTTTTGTTAGCATTGCTTTTTCAATCTCTTTTATCCTTACACCGTCATCTACTTCTTCATCTTTTTCATCAGTAATTAACATTGCTCTATCTAGTTCTTCTTTTATTTTTTTCTGTTCTGCTCTTTCTGAAAGATATGATCCCGTTATACCTGATATAAACATAGATATAGATGACCCTACCCCGGTTAGAATAACAAGATGACTATTAACTGAATGATAACCTTCCTTTAGAATTACTGCAAAAAATCCTAAAAGGATGCCCAAAACCGTCAACATGCCATCATAAAAATTATTTACAAAATAACGACGAGCAATTCCCCAGAGATTTGTTATTTTTGAGTAAACCTTGACTTTTTCGAACATTCTTATTGATATTTTATTTTTTAATTATAGAATTTTTAATCTAATCTATTGACATACCATACAAAGTTAGATGCCAAGTAATATTGATATCAGAAGAGTTACAATCCCCGCTGTAACAAGGTGTATAGCATACCTTACACGACCTCCTCCTGAAATTTTTCCTAAGAAGATTCCTAGATATACAAGTAAACCACCGAGTATTATGTAGGAAAAGATAAAATGGATGTATCCCAAATCTCCACCAAAGAAAAATGGAATTAAAGGTAGAGAGGATCCTAACACCGGAGCACCTCCATCGACTAGTGAAGCAACTATAGTTGCGAAATCCTCAGCTTTTTCGAGTAAAGTTTTGTTATTTTTCTTTTTCTTTTTATTGTTTTTTATATCAAGATCGGATGTTTCATCACTTTCATCAAATTCATCAAAAATCGCCATATCTTTTTTCATATCATCGACTTTCTTCTTTCTTTCAGCTTCTTCAGATAGAAATGCTCCCCATAGACCACTTATCCCGATAGCTAAAGCTGTAGCTAGCCCTGTTACAGTCACAGTTTGAGGGGTAAATTGAGTGGCGTCTTTACTCAAAAAAATAATGAATATACCACTCACAATTCCTGCGCAAGTTAAAGCACCATCAAAGCAGTTATTAAAAAATTTACGGCGAGCAATTATACCCAAATCAGAAATTTTTGAATATTCTTTCCAATTCTTTAAAGTTTTGCGTATTCTTCCCAATTCTAAGCGCCAAAAATCATTATTAAACTAAAAATTTAATCTCTTAAAACCCAAATTATTCAAAATCTATTGAAATATTATTTAATATTATATTTTATCATTATTATATTTTTTATAGGAAATCATCTGTAAAAATAGGATTAATTTTTATATCAAAAAAAAACAGGAAGAAAATTAAAAATTCCCTGATAGCAATTTATTTAATTCCCTTTAAACTTACCATCACGTTTTCCGAAAAAAGCAGCAATTCCTTCTTTTAAATCATCCGTTTGAAGAGTTAGCATTAACTGATCCATATCCATATGCATTATAGCCTGATCTAGGGCACTACTTATATGATTGATAGTTTTTTTAATCATTTGAGCTGGTATTGGTGGCATCACAGCGTATTTTTTAGCGATTTCAATGGCTCGTTTTAGTAGATTATCTAATGGGACTATTTCACTTAAAAATCCCCATTTTAGCAATGTTTGAGCATCATTATTTTTCCCTAGTATTGTCATTTCTTTCGCAAACGTAGGACCAATGAGATGTACAATTATTGGGAGGATTGTCCAACTTAAACTCATCCCCAATCGGCTCTCTGGAAATCCTGCAAAACACTTATCATCCCCAATGCGAAAATCAAGAGCGGAAGCGATACAACACCCACCTCCAAATGCACCTCCATTAATAGCAGCAATTGTAATTTGATCCATCATATATAATTTACGAACCAATCTAGGACCGTTCTGGAATGCTCTTTGTCTTCCAAGAACCGTTGTTGGTCCTTCTTGTTCTGTTAGATCCCTTCCCCCAGAAAAATATTTACCCGCTCCTGTAAAAATTATAACGCGAGTTTCTATATCTTTCTGAAAATCCTCCGTTAGTTGTTCAATTTCTGTCATTAAATTAGAAGTGAGAGTATTTAACTTTTCTGGACGGTTAAAAGTAATGATTGCGATATTATCATCTCGTTTTTCAATAATTAATTCTTTATATTCCACCCGTAATCACTTTTAATTTTGATTTTTACTTTTCTTAATAATTGTGTATTTAGTTCTTAAAATCAATTATCCTTGAAATACTCATTAGAAAATAGTATTTAAAAAAATAAATTCTCTCTTCAATTTATATGATACAAATACTAAATTTTTAATAGCCTAATTATTAATAATTATATCAGATAGAAAATAATTTAATGGAATTCTTATGAACAAGATTAAAGAAGAAATTATTTCTATGTTAATTGAACACTCCAGAATTATTTATTCTGTTATTTCAGATATGGGTGTTTATTATTCAGCATGGGCTACAGATTATAAGGCTAACAAAGATAATTTAGAAAAGAAAAAGAATAAGA
This sequence comes from Promethearchaeota archaeon, assembly GCA_048940605.1. Classification (GTDB taxonomy): domain Archaea; phylum Asgardarchaeota; class Lokiarchaeia; order Sigyniarchaeales; family SOKP01; genus Loki-b32. The sequence goes on along the minus strand of JBHLOJ010000140.1, from coordinate 1,267 downwards.
TGCAACTCCAGGAAGAGGATGCAGATGCAATTAAAATCCAATTAATTCAAAATTATTCTGAAGCAGGATCGCAGGGATTGGGAGATTATGTTGGCTTAATCTTAAAAATGGATAATGTTATTAATTATCCTCTCGAGTTCGCAGATATGTTAGATAAAATAAAACTCGAGGATGGGAATAATGAAGAAATAAAAAAAAGATATGATAAGTTACTTAATTTAGTTATTAATATGGCTAACACTTTGAAAAGTACAATTAAAAGCCTAAGAGATAAACCCGAAATCGTATTCAAAAATACAACCCGTATACATGAAATTGAAAATGAGGTTGATACGATATATCGCCAGTTTCTTGAGTATCTGTATTCAAACGAAGATTTAGAAGTGAGAAAAATTCTCAGAATTAGAGATAGTATCGTTTTACTAGAACAACTAGCAGATCGCATTCATGATCTTGCAGATTATATCAGAATTCTTCTTTATCAATAATAGCTAATTTTGAATATATTCAATATTAATATAAAGGTTAGAAATTTCTATTTTTATACATCGAGAACGTAATTCTCAATTTTTTAGAAATCAAAATAGTGAAACTAAAATTTAAAGAAAAAATTAGATGCAAGCATTAGTACCTTATAATATAAAAATTAATATAAAATATAACTTGAAATATCAAGTCAATATATTTTTATTTTTTTTTATCTAAAGATTATATTATATGACAACTTTGAATGAAATTGAAAAAAAATATAATGAGAAGGAAGCTGAAGTTCAAAAAGAAATTTCAATAGATTTCGATTCTGTTCTTAGTAAAATCTACTCTAAATATGAACAAGATTATCGGGATTTGGGGGATGTTAAGAAAGAGAAGAGAGAATTAAAAGATAGAATCGCAGAATTAAATAATATTTTGAAATTATTTAAAAAAGAAATTAAAATATTAACTCGTAACAAAACAAAAGTTCTGAAGCAAAGATTGGCTGAACTTAAAAAAGAGAAAACTGAGGAGATCAAGAAATTGAGTGCTGAGATAGAATAAATTGCCTATATATCTAAAAATACGAGGAAAATTTTTAATCTGAAAAAATTTAAAGCTCTAACAAAAGAAGACATGAGTCAAATCAGTTATTTAAAAATTATTTTATTTCAAGACAATGAGCTAAACATCTTTTAACACATGCATTACAATTTATACAATTCTCAGGATTATGTAAATCCACTTTTTTGTCATCTTCATTAAATTCATAGAGAATTCTGGGGCATATATC
>JBHLOJ010000023.1:0-30906 GCA_048940605.1 Promethearchaeota archaeon | reverse complement strand
CCAAAATATGCAAAACCTCATCCATCATCGGTTAATATTGGTGATCTTCAAGATTTAATTGCTAAATCAGAAAATAAAACCCTTTTAGCATTCTTAAAAGATAATTTTGTACGAATTAGTTCAAAAATGGCTAAAGAAATCATTGATATGGCTGAAAAGGATCTCCAAGATAAATTTAATCTTCTGATCCTTAAAGACGACTTTATAACTAAGGTAAAGAAAAAAACTGAACAAATTCATTATCTAACAATGGAAAAAAGAGTTTACGGTCGTTCTACCAAAATGAGAGACAAATTGATAATTTACCAAATAACTTCTGAGGATCTTAAAGAAAAATATTGGAATCTAATTTCAATGTATACAAAAAGTGAGAAAGATCAGGAAAAAATCAATAAAGAAATAAAAAACCTCAATAAACATATCGAAAAAGTTGAAACAATTAGAGAACAAAAGAATTATGAAAAAGAAATTAAAAAATTACTAAAAAATATAGATGATATTAGTAGAGAAAAGGAAAAAGTTAAACTTGAATTAGGCAATCTATTAAAATCAAATAAAAATGGTTTAATAGAACTCAAGAAGATAAAAAATAGAACTGATTTTGAAGATTTAGTACAGAAAGTTCAGATTTCTAAAATGAAACCAATTGAGTTAACAAAAGAGCAATTTAATTCTCTTTTCCTTGCGTTTAAATCGATGAAATATATGGCACCTCCAACAGACACAGCGATTCCTGTAGGGGAATCAATATTAGAAAATACGTTAATAAAAGAAATTGGATTAAAAATTTCCCAAGGGGTTGATAACTTCGATGAACCAATAGAAGATTTAAGTAAAATTGGAGAAATAATAATTGAGGATAAGAAAAAAGCTTTATTAGATGAAGATCCAAAAATAAATACTGAAATCATTGAAAATATTTCCATAGATTCTGATCAAATTATCAATTTGAGTTCTGAGATATTAGGAACTATTGATATAGTAGATGACAAATTAGAACCCTCCCAAATTCAGCAATCTATCAATGATCTGATAGTCTTTACTGAAGAGGATTCAGTAGATAGTTATCAAGAAGTATTTGAATATTTTATTGAAAGTTATGGTAAAGATGATGATTTTGTAGCAGCTGAAACTAGATCACCTACAAGTGGAAAAGGATTAGCTTATGTTGTGGAAGCTGTAATGGCCTATTCAAGAAATATTGAAGTTCCAAAACGGTCTAGAGATGTTTTATCCCGGTTTGTAAATAGAACCCCTAAATTAAGAGATAGTGCAGACTGTGCTATTACAAAAGCAGTTCAATCTGTAAATTGGAAAAATTACAAACTTGAAACATATGACAATGGCTTACCAAAAGGACCGATTAAACTACTAGTAAATGTTTCTGGACCATTTGTACATCTTATGTTTAAATCCCAATCGAAAAATGCATTAGCTGATGATGAAGATTTAATTAAAGAGATGAAATTCTGTCTTGAATCAATAGGGAGAAGAATACGAATCTATCTTAATAGAAGAGCTAATATTCGCCAAACTGAAAAAAGAGCTAGCTTGATTGAAAAATATATCCCTATTTTTGCAGAAAGTGTATATAATATCGCATCAAATGGAGAAAGTAAATATAAATCAAAACTACAACTGGAAGAAATCATAAATCTAATGAAAGGAGCAATTGGAAAAAAGCCTGTTACTATCATTGAGCCTGAATTGAAGCCTGAAAAACCTGGAATAAAAAAATTGGAACCTGAAAAAGAAGCGAAGGAAGAACCGATAATAAGAAAAGAAGTAATACCCAAAGTAGAAACTGGGATCGAAAAGATTAGCCCTCAAAAGGATATAATATCTAAAAAAACTTTATTAAATTGGACTGTTACAGAACTTAAAGAATATTGTGAAGAAAAAGAAATTGGAGTCCCTTCTAATGCAAGGAAAATTGATATAATTGAAAAAATATTAGATTCTTTTACTGTTGAAAAAATTCCAAAGAAAGCAGAAGCACCTAAGCCTAAAATATCAGAACTCACTATAACAAAACCTAAACCAGTAAAAGTTACACCAAAACCAACAGCTATAAAGACTAGGGTCCAACCAACACCCTCAAAACCAAAATCAACTCAAACAACGCTACCAATTATAACCACTGACAGATTATTAAGTGTATTGTCAGATGAATGGCAAACTATAAAACATCTTATTTTTAAGTTAAAAATAAAAGATATGATGGATGCTAGATATCTTCAACTTAAACTCAAAGAATTAGAACGTAAAGGAGATGTGTTAGTTGAAGTAAAAATGGGTAGAAAACAATGGAAATTAAAATAAGAGGATATATATGTCTCAAAAACAAAAAACGAAAAATTTTGATTTAAAAGCAGCGAAGGATTTGTTCAATGAATATATAGAAAAAGGGCAAATAAAAAGAGATATTGAATTCCCATTTGATGCCGTAAAGATTGATGATTTAAATAGAAAAGAAGTACTATCAAGGTTGTATAAATTAGTAGATGATGTGCTAACAAAAATTTATAGCACTGGAAGACCTTCAATTCAGCTTCCTTCACGATCAAGTTCGAATATTAGATGGGATGAAGAAAACGATCTATTACTCCTTGGAAAGCAAATTATGGAAAAACAATTTCATACTCTTACTAGTGTTGCAGATATAACACGCTTAATGAGAGTTCTTGAAGTTGTAACAGAACTCCTTAATGAAAATCTTCATGCTACAAAAAGAGAAGTATTTTATACTGATGTGAATCTATTCAAGGAACAAAAAAATAGTGATAAAAGTATCGAAGATGTTGCCACAATGTTGTATACTACTAGAAACTCTACTCATATTGTTGCAGCTCCAAGAGGTTCCTGTGTCGGTAGATTAAGAATAAGAGATCAAACAGATATTATTGATTTAGAAGGACAGGGTAGTGGAGGATGGACAATTTCCCCATTCTTGGATCAAATAGAAATTATTGAATCAGATGCTGAATTTATTTTGGTAATTGAAAAAAATGCTGCGATGATGAGACTTTCCGAAGCACGATTTTGGCGAAAATATCCTTGTATATTAATAACCGCTCAAGGAGTAGGAAATGTAGCTACTAGAATGTTTTTGAAACGGTTAAATAAAGAGTTAAATTTACCTACTTTTACTTTAGTTGATAGTGATCCTTATGGTCATTATATTCATTCAGTTTACTTAAGAGGTTCAAAAAGATTGAGTTATGAATCACCTTTCCTTGCTACTCCAAATATTAAGCTCCTTGGAGTCCTAACTAGAGATTTAGATGAATATAAAATTCCAACTGAAGCAAGAATAAAAATGAATAAACAAGATGAAAAACGAACAAAAGATCTTTTACAAGAGGATTTCGTTAAAACTAATAAAGATTGGGAAATGGATCTAAAGCTAGCTCTGAAAAAGAAAGAAAAAGCGGAAATCCAAGCTTTTGCATCCCATGGGTTCAAATTTTTAACAGATGACTATTTACCAGAAAAGTTAACCACAGGTGATTGGATATGAGGATTTTTCATAAAAAGGATGGTGGTATTGTACAATTGATTGATAAGGAAAAAATAAAAGATTGGTCAGTTGAATTACCATTAAAATTTGTTGAAGATGTAAGAAGTAAGCTTAAGAGTTATCGAGATGCAAAAGTAGAAGAAGAAATTTCAGCTTATCTAGATGATATTATTACTAACTTAGCTATTCCTAAAATAAAAGAAACTATTGAGGATGCTTCAAAAGATACTGTTATTTCTATCCTTTCTTCTTTCGAAGAACTTTCAGAAACTAATGTAGGAGCAATAAAACCAATACAACCTCTTTTAGAAAATCTTACTAAAAATTCTAATAAAACAATAGCAGAAATTGCAAAAAGAATTATTGATAATTTATTAGGTTAAAAACAAACTAAACCTGAATTCCTATGAAATGGGATAAAGAAAATTTTTTTAAATTTATTATAAGTCAAAATGTAATAGGATTCTTTGAAGAACCTGTAAAATTAAAGTCTGGTAGATTATCATACTGGTATGTAAATTGGAGAACTGTCGCTGAAAATGTTAAATCAATTGATTTTTTATCTAATTATATTATTGAGTTTGTAAAACACTTAGATCTAAAACCGGATTGCTTTTATGGAGTACCGGAAGGTGCTACAAAACTCGGAATTATTTGTCAGTATAAATGGGCAAAAAAACAACCTGATTACAAAAAGGGGAACTACATCTTATCAATGGGACGTGCTAAACCAAAAGAACATGGTGATCCAAAAGATAAATTCTTCTTAGGAAAACCTCAGGGAAAAGTTATTATTTTGGAAGATGTTACAACTACAGGAGGATCATTAATTGAAACTATAGATAAATTAAATCAAATTGATGTATCAATCATTGCAGCTATTAGCCTTACTAACAGAAACGAATTAAGAGAAGATATGAAAAGCGTGGAAACTGCTGTCAATGATAAGGGTGTACCTTATCATGCTATGAGCAATGCTATAGAGATCATTCCTTATCTCAACCCTGATAAAAATATTGCGTCACAAATCGAATCTTATTATAAAAAATATGGAACTAAAGAAATTAAATTGTCGAAAGTATAAAAAAATAGACTTTACTCTCAAAAACCAAAATCTTATTTAGAATTTATAAAGAAATTCCTCCAATGTTTAATAAAATTAAACAGGAGTTCAAAAAGTAACTTCTCAGGGACAGTAAGCCTTCTTTCATCATCAAGGGACAATTCAGTTTTTGCTAATTTTAACAATTTCAACAGTCGATTATCAACAATGCTCAATGAATAAGAATTATATCTATCTAGATTTATTTGAGGTACCTTTTCTCTCTTAATATCTTCTGCCATAAATTGTTTGAATTCCTTAATTTTATTTAAGAAAAATCTTTCTTCAGTTTGAATTAATCTTTGATTATCTCTTTCGCTAATAGCATATCGCTGAACATCGACATTATCACATTTCTCTGATTGAATTATCTCCAAAATATCATTTTTAATAAAAGGAATAGCACAAAAGAACTTTAATTTATATTTTTTCCCTTTCTCGTAAGGTCCGAATGATTCACCTAATAAGTTAAACCCTTCATGGCTTTTAATGCACTCAGTAGTGATTTTTTCATTCTTAAACATGAAATTTATTCGATTTAGGGAATTCGTAAAGATTTCTTCAATGTTTTCCAATAATTTTCTCACCAGATTTATTAAATTATTAAATCTTTATATATTATAGAAACGTAATACAAGAGAAATAAACTTAATATTAATTTATTAATATTCAATTAAACTATGTGAAAGTTTTGATTATAGAAATCATCCTCCTAATAATTTTTATCATATTTTTTGCTATTGGATTCTTTATTATCTATCGACAGGTTGCATTAGTTAAAAAAGGCGAATTCTACAATAAAGATCGATTACAATGTATCATTTACGGTTTTATTTTTAGTTTATCAGTAATGATTGTTATTGCTGTAGGCTTCATATATGCAGCGGAATTATGGGGTACAACACCAACAGAAATAAATCCTTTAGTTTTACTGATACCTATTATATTTTGCTTAGTATATCTTTCATTTTATCCTCTTATCGATTTTCTTTTTATTGCTTTAAGTAAAGAATCTGATGAGGGATTAACCCCATTTCATAAATTTATAAGTAGGAACCTTTTAAATAGACTTAAACGTAAAACTCCAGCATTATTGACCGCGTTATGTTTTTATATGGTTGTCTTTCTCCTCCCACCAATTTTAATATCACTAAGTGGATTACCATTTATTATGGCGTGGATAACCTGGATGCTAATTTATCCTTTAATGATTCTCACTTTTTATGGTTCAAAAGGTTATATTGCAGGAATTTCAAATGCTTATTATCACATCCCATATATAAGTAGAGCAATTTTTATTAATTTTGAAGATCATAAAAGAGGAATGAAACAATTTCTTTCAGACCCAATTCATTATATTGTTTTAGGATTGATGATATTTGTATTCGTATGGGCGTGGATTTCATTAATCCAAACAATAGCTTTTTTCTTTACGGGATCACTAGCTATATCAACTATGTCTTCCGCTTTTGTCTTTGTTACCTTATTTTTTGGGATCATAGGCTACTTTACTCGTTTTTGGGGGAGGAAAATAAAGTATCGTGGAATAGATATTTATTTTGCAGCTTATTTAATGGCATCTATTGGTATTAATGTTCTTGTTAATTTTTTAATAGTTAATCCTAATCAGTTATCCTATTCATTTAATTTTTGGAATCTTACAAGTCAAATAGTCCCCAATTATTTAAAGTTTGCGTGGGCCGCCGTCATTGAAGAAATCGTTTTAATTATTTTTACTACATATTTCTTTTTAGCTAGAAAAAGTGAGTTTATAATAAATATTCGATATTCAAAAATTACAGAATGTGCCCAAACTTTTGATCCGATTCCATTATTTAATTTCATTAAAAATCGTGATCCTAACATTAGAAAACATGCAGAAGAAACATTAATATTGATGTTTGAAAGAATACCACTTAAATCAGAAATAAATCTTAATGATTGGAAATTTAAAAATTCAATATTGGATGGGATATGCGATAATAATTTCAATTCAAGAAGAATCTGTTCTCAAATTTTTGAACAATTGGAGAAGGATGTTCCAGATACCATATTACCTTGGATAATAGAATCATTAGAATCCCCTAACTATGATAAAAATATCCCTATCTTAAATTCTTTAATAAAGAAAGACAATAAAATTGTTGAAAAAATACCTAAAGATATAATTTTTAACTTAATATATGATACAGAATGGAGATTGAGATTTTTAGGTTTAAAATTACTTTCAAAATTATTAAACTACAATAGTGATTTAATTTTAGAATTAGATATTCAAAAATTACTAGATGACCCAAATAGCAAAATTCAAATCGAAATTCTTAATATTCTTGCAGAATCTTCTATTAAACTTCCCGAAAACCTTATTATTGACAAGATTTTTAGTTCTAATGATGAAATAAGAGCAGCAGCTATCAAAAATTTGGAAAATATTAGTAAAATGGAATTGAATGAAAAAATCGTATCAAAAATTATCCCTTTAATGAAAGATCCTTCAACTTTTGTGCGAACGGCTATTTTTGATATCTTAGCACGGATTGGGAAATTTAAAAAAAATAAGATTCCATTGTTACCTCTTCTTGAGGGATTATCTGATTATGATAACAATGTTAGGAATTCCGCAGTCTTAGCACTTGTGAAATATTATGAAGAAGAACCAAATCAACTAGATTTGGATGAAATAATAAAAACTATTGACCCAGATAATACTGAAACATTGATTACCACTTTAACTTTACTTGGGAAACTATGGAAAAATAATCCAGAAAAAATTTTGACTACTTTATTGATATTTATTAACTTTGAGAATGAGCACTTAAAAACACATATTTCAAATATTTTAGTTGAAAAATATAATACAAATCCAGATTTGATAATTCAAAATTTAATTAAAATCCCTGATGTTTCTGGTTATATAACTAAAGGGATAGTTGCTAAAACTTTTATCAAAATTGGTCAAACTAATCCAATAAACTTAATCCAAAATCTAATTGGATTTTTGGATAGTAAGAATAATGATGTTAAATTAAATGCAATCTCTTCCTTAGAGGGACTAGTTGATGGAATAAATAGTAACATTGATATTAAACCAATCTTCAATATAATACATAAAGAACAAAACAACCAATTAAAAAAGGAGACTTTAAAATTAATTTCAAAAATGGCAAAAAAAGATTCAAATTTTGTAAAACCATTCATATCTGAGTTAATGTATACAATAGAGCATCAAGAAACCTCTGTACAGATTGTTTTATTTAAATCATTACTAGAAATTGCTACAACATCTCCTGAAATCGTGTCTTTAGAATCGGTAATTGATTATCTATCCGATTCAGACTCTTTCATCCGTGAAGCGACCACAAAAATACTTGGTTTTATCGGGTATAGAAAACCATTAATTGTGGCTGACGCTTTAATAAATATAGCCTTATTGGATGAAGAATGGATAGTTAGAGAAGCAGCTGTTTCGAGTTTGGGGAATATTATTGAGCATATTGAAGATAAAAAGAAAATTATCGAGAAACTTGTATCTTTACTTGAGGGAGAACAAAGTTGGGTTCTCAGATCAGTGCTAATTATTTTATCTAAAATAGAAGATGTTGATAAATTTTACATACCTTTTGAAATGTTATTAAAATGCTTAAAAAGTGAAGATCCTAAAGTTAGGGAAGCTTCAGCTAATCTATTAAGTATATATAGTAGTCAGGTTAATGATATTTTCGATGAAATTACCGAATTATTAGGTGATGACATACAAGAAGTGAGGACAAGTACAATCAATAGCCTTGTAAAAATTATTCAAGAAGTTGGTTTGAGTCAAATCCTATCAAAGCTTTTAAAAAACTTAAGTGATGAAGGTATAATTGAAATTCAACAGTCTATTGCGCTTGTTTTAGGTCGTACAGCAATGTATGAAGATGAAAAAACAAGAAAAAGAATAATTTCTTTATTAAAAATTCGATGTGAAATGAGTCAAGATCCGATTATATGCGGTACACTGCAAAAATTGAAAGATGCGTAAAGGATCAAATCATAATCTTTTCAAAATAGCATTACTAAATCTTTTCTCTCATGTATTTTTTAAATTTTATGATTTATTCACACTTTAATAACCTATCCCTTAATATCAGTATTAAAATAACATAAAATAAATAAATAAAATATTCGAATGATTAAAATTGAAGTGATTTTATACGACTACACCATTGACTAATCCTACAATACCAGTAAATAAAATTCAGAAGTTTGAAGATTTTTATCGTTTATTTCAAGAAAAACCTGGAGAATATAAATATCTAGATCAAATTAATGATATTTTTTCTAAAGGAGGAAATACATTAATTATTTTTTATGAAGATTTATTAGCTTTTGATCCCCAAATTGCAGAGAAATTAAAGAGGGATCCTGAAGCCATATTGGAGGATGCTGTAGAGGCATTTAAAAACATTTTAAAATTCCAAGGAATAGTATTAAATGATCAGAATTATTTTGTAAGGATAACCACTAAAGATAAAAAATGTCCATTATTTGTTCAACTAAGAGGTCTTAGGGCGAAAAATATAGATACTCTTATATGGTCAAAAGGGATTTTAGTTAGATGTTCAGTTATAAGACCTAAATTAGTAAAAGCTACATTTGAATGCGTTTTATGTGGAAGCCAATTTGAAGTAATTCAATTAACTTCGAGAATTAAGTGGCCTAACTTTTGTATTAATAAACGTTGCAAAGCTAAGGCTCAATCAGATTTCAGATTAATATCAAAAAATTCAGAATTTATTGATTGGCAAAGCATTATGATTCAGGAAATTCCTGAAGATTTACCTCCAGGGAGAATTCCACGATCAGTTCAAGCCATTTTAACCCATGATCTAGTTGACACAGTTAAACCTGGAGACAGATTAAATGTAATGGGTGTATTTAAATCTGTTTTAGCTCAATCGACTAAGAATTACAATTCAACTCTGTTCAGGACTTTTATCGATGTCAACTTAATAGATCCTGAAGATAAGAGTGAAGATACTGTTGAGTTGTCAAAGGAAGATAAAAAGAGAATTGAAGATTTGTCAAAAGAACCAATGATTCAAAAAAAAATCGCACGTTCGATTAGTCCTAATATTTATAGTCGAGAACAATTAAAAATGGCATGTGCTTTAAGTTTATTTGGAGGAACAAGAAGAAAGAAGCCAGGGGGTGGCTACAAGAGAGGAGATTTACATTTTCTTGTAGTAGGTGATCCTGGTACAGGAAAGTCTGAAATATTAAAAGGAACTGTTGAAGTTTCACCAAGAGGGCTCTATACTTCTGGAAAAGGCTCCACGGGTGTTGGCTTAACTGCTGCTGTAATAAAGGAGAGTGAAACTGGACAAATGAATCTAGAAGCTGGTGTCGTCGTCTTAGCCAATGGAGGTGTTGCAGCTATTGATGAATTCGATAAAATGGATACAGCAGATCGTTCAGCTCTACATGAAGCTATGGAGCAACAAACTGTGAGTATAGCTAAAGCAGGAATAGTTGCTACATTGAAAGCTCAAACTGCCATAATTGCGGCAGCAAATCCCTATTCTGGAAGATATGATAGATACAAGACTCCTACTCAAAACATACGTTTACCTCCATCTCTTTTATCTCGCTTTGATTTAATATTTGTTGTTGTTGATAGGCCTAATCCATCAGAAGATGCTCAAATGGCAGAATTTATTTTAAAAAATTCAATGATCAAACCAGAGGATAATATTGAAGATCTTAATGAGAGTTTTGCCCCTATTCCTAGCGAGCTTCTTAAAAAATATATTAAACATGCTCGAAGAACTTGTTATCCCGTCCTTACTGATGAGGCTAAAGATCGAATAAAAAGCTTTTATTTGGAACTAAGAAATCAATATGATAGTGAAGATGCGATTATTTCGATTTTAGCTAGAAATTTAGATGCTCTTGTAAGATTAAGTGAAGCACATGCAAAAATGGCTCTAAGAGATAACGTAACTAAAGAAGATGTGGAAGAAGTAATTCAGTTATTCAAAAGATTTCTTAAAGATACTGGATATGATGAAACGTCCGGTAAAATTGATATGGATAGAATTTTCGTTGGACAATCGAGAAGCAACTTGAATAGACTTGAGTCTTTAATGAATCGACTAAAAGAAATATTTGAAGAGAACAATTGGAGATCTCTTGAGAAAGTCAATGTAATTCAAATATTAGAATTGGAAGAAAATTTAGATAAGAAATTTATTGAAAATGCTCTCGAAGAATTGATAAAAGAAGGAACACTTTATGAGCCAAAGAATAGCTATATTAAATTTACTAATAAGGAAACCATCTAAATCCTAATTTTACATACAAAATTCTTCTTTAAATTAGCACCTTAATCTTTATTAAGAATTATGAATTGCTTGTTTGGATATCATCTCAAATGCCAATTCAACATTTTCCCCTGTTTTTGCTGAAGTAAAAAACTCAGATTTGGCATTAATACGTTTGCTTAAAGAATTAAGTTCTGCTTCACTTAAATTGCTAGATAAATCTCTTTTATTAGCAATTAAGATAATTGGTGCCATAGGACAGTATTTTTTTATATCTGGAACCCAAAAATTTTCAATTTGGGTAAATGTATTTATCCTTGTTATATCTCCCACAATTATAACACCTTTAGCACCTGAATAATATGAATGCCTCATATTAATCCATTTTTCTTGTCCAGCAATATCCCAGAGCTGAAGTGTTACATCTGTATCTTCTTCTAATGTTATTTTCTTTATATAGATATTAGTTCCAATACTGGAGCGATAATCTTTAGAAAATTGCCCTGATATAAACTTTTTGACTAGGCTTGTTTTGCCAACTGCATATTCTCCAGTTATAATTACTTTTAGCGTGATTTTCTTAGTCTTAGTCATATATAATTAATCCTATGAAGAAACTTTTTTAAGTTTATTCGTAAATATTAAAATAATTAATCTGTAAAAAACTAAAAAAGTAATATGCCATCTAAAATAAACAGAGATTATGACAAATGGCTGTCGGAATTATTTATGATCCTATATATTTAGAACATCAAACAGGAACAGATCCTGAGAGTCCTGAAAGATTAATTGCTATTATGAATTTTTTAGAGGAGAAGGGACTACTTAATGACCCAAACTTTAAAATCATTAAACCCAGGAAAGCAAGTTTGGATCAAATAAGGTATGTTCACAGAGATAGATTGATAAAAGAGATACAAGAAATCTGTGAATTTAGTGAAAAAACAAACAGTATTCAATATCTAGATGCTGATACTGCCGTATCTCCTAAAACTTTTGAGGCATCACTCTACTCAGTAGGTGGTAATCTACAAGCAGCTGACGAGATTTTAAATGGAAATATTAAGAGCGCTTTTGCTTTGGTAAGGCCACCTGGGCATCATTCAAACACCCATAAATTTGCTGGTTTTTGCATATTCAATAATATTGCTATAACAACCGAATATCTTTTTAGAGAAAAAGGAATAAAAAAAGTTGCCATAATTGATTGGGATTGTCATCATGGTAATGGTACACAGGATATTTTTTTTAATGGTTCTAAATCAGATTCAGGTGATTTAGTAATATTTAATTCTCACCAAGATGGAAGAACTCTGTATCCTGGAAGTGGGTATATAGGTGAGATCGGCTCAGGAAAAGGTGAAGGAAAAATAATAAATTATCCAATGCCCCCTAGTTCGGCTGATGATGTTATTCCATTATATTTTGATCAAATAATTGCTCCTATTTGTGAAGAGTTTAAACCAGAATTTATTTTAATTTCTGCTGGATTTGATACCCATTGGACAGATAGATTGACCGAGATGAATTGGACTTACCAAGCACCTGCAAATTATTTAATTAGACTTAAAACAATCGCACATAAATATGCAAAAGATAGAATTCTTATAACTCTTGAAGGAGGATATAATCTGGATAAACAAGCGAGAGCTGTTTATAATTGTTTAAGAGTTTTAAATGATGAGAATGAAAAAATATTGCAGGAAGAATCAAGATCATCAAGAATAGAATTATTAGACTATTTTAATAATAAGTTAATCCCTGCAATAAAAGAAAAACTAAAATCTTATTGGAAATGCTTCTAAAATCTCCTTTTCGAAACAAATTTATATCATATTTATGCATTAATTTATAAACTTAAATTCCATATTTATGTTAAATAACCAATTAATAAAGTTAAAAAAATATTAAAGGAGATTAATTTGTCGTACGAATATGAGAGAGATGATGAGGAAGAAAAAGAAAAAAAATCATTATCTGCCCCTCCTATGCCCCCTCCTTCAATGACACCAACAACGCCCCCTCCTTCAATGACACCACCCTCACAATACCCACCAATGACACCTCCCCCTTCACAAACTCTAACCCCATCCCCTATATCTACTGCTGCTCCAACTATTCCTACAGGTCCGTCACAAGAGGAGTATAATTCTGTATTGACTCAACTACAAGATAAAGATTTTACCTTAGGTCAATTGCAAAATCAATTTAATGAAGTAAATGCTCATCTCATCGAAAAAGATAATCAAGTCAATCGACTAAATAATCAAGTTCAATCTCTTCAAGCCTCAATAGAAGGATATCAAAAACAAGTAAACCAACTCAACGAGGAAAAAGCTCAACTGCAAGCACATATTCCTGGGTTGCAACAACAAGTTCAGGAATTACAACAACATAATTCAATGTTACAGCAACAAATTGGACCGTTGCAAACGCAAATTTCTAAACTACAGGAAGAGGTTGCATATAAGGAGAGACGTATTGAAGAATTAAAAGAACCAAAAGCAGTAATGCCTTCGAGTTTAGCTCAAGGAATTACTTCCCAATCAACCCCAGGTTATGGAACTACCCCCTCTTATTCCCCTTCTACTCCAACAGCAACAACTCCTAGTACACCTATGCCAACAGGAACAGGAAGAAGAATTTGCCCTAATTGTGGCGCTTCTGGCTTCGCTGTAAAAGAGGTCGAAGACAAATCACGAATAATTAGTTATATCCCTAAACCAATCTACGCTAAGAAGCAAGTCTGCACAAAATGCGGCTTTGAATTCTAACTTCTGACAGAGGGATATGCAAAATACTGAAACGGGAAGAGATACACGGTACAATAAAATTATCTTAAAGATAGTTTTTAATTAATTCTCAAGTGTTTTTATTTAAATTCTTCATCTTATCATCAATTCGCCAAGAATAGCATTCTCATCAATGATAAGAATATATACTTGAAAATCATTTATTTTCCATATTATTAGGTGCCTTTTTAAAAATACAGAATTTAAAAAGAATGTGTGGAAAATTATATATAAGACTTTTATTATTAATATTCTAATTGAAAAATTAAGGTTTATTTTAGTTTAACATGTCGGATCTAAGGGAGGAATTACTAGGTGCGGGGATTAATAAAAAAAGAGTAATAGGAGTAATACTGGTAGCCCTCTTGTTAGTTTCCGTATTTGCTTTCTCAACCTTTTTTATTAATTTATTATTCGGCACTCGAAGATTAAACCCTAATAAGGAAAAAGCTAGTACGGATTATGAGGATGCTGAGTTAACAAAACCCCCATTTCCTTTTGATGAAGATTTTCTAATGGATCTCTTTAGTGATTTGAGCCCAGAACAACAACAAGAGGTAATGGATATGCTAGAGGAGATGATGGATAGTAGTATTGATGATTTTGATTTGGGCGATTTTTCAGCAGCTTTATTAGCTCTGTTAGCTTCTCAGGCGGCTCAAAGAGATGTATTTAAAGTTTATGATTATGACTCTTTTACAGATATGGAAAGCAAATTATGGAGATATGAATGTTTTGATAAATTTACAGGAAGCCAATGGCAATCAACAGCTGCAACAAGTATATATGACTTTACTACTTCTTTGGAAGCCGATGCAATAAATAGTTCATATAGTAATTCATTAGATAGAATTAAATTAAAAATGCCTTTTACTCCTCAAATAGGAGCAAATGCGAAGGTTATTCCTTCTTTTTTCCCTACTCCCTTTATAATGGAGAATAGTGTTTATGCTGATAATTTGAATCTTACATCATTAGTCCTTTATAAAACAGATTTTAACTGTACCACTCTTGATCTAGAGTTTTGGAGTGCAGATCCTGTTAATATGACATATGAATTATTTGGATTACCTTTACCTTCTAATGAAGATATTAACAATAGTGCTGTTGAAACACAATATACTCCACCATTCATAAAAAACAAATATTTACAATTACCTCCCTCAATAGATACCTATATCAATACACACCCATTTTTTAAATCTCATTATGATGTTTTAGATGAAATTATTGAAGATACTGATAATACCTTTGTTGTAGCTAATAAAATTAGAAATTACCTTCAAAGTAATTTTACCCTTGGTTTTAATGACTTAATGAACGATCCTCCTGCTGATGATGAAGATATTGTAGAATGGTTCTGCGAGCACGGGGAAGGATACAGTTCTGAATTTACTTCGGCTTTTTGCGCATTCGCAAGGGCATTTAATGTGTCAAGTCGTTTTGTTGATGGATTTCATAGTAGGGGCATCGTAGAAAATTATGATTTTGATGAGGGAAAAAATTATTTTGGAATCAAGTATTTAAATTTATATAATTGGGCTGAAATTTATGTACCCACAAGCGTCTCTGGAGAAGGCATGTGGGCGCAAATGGATATTATTTATGACTCTTTTGGAGAAGGTGGAAGCCCAGCGAGTAATTATAATATAGAAGTTTATTCAAATTTTACGGCAGGTTATAGAGGACAATGGGCTAATATAACTGCTATCTTAAATGCTACATCAGGTTCAGTAGAAAATAAACAAATAGTCTTTACTGATGTGAGCTCTGGATTACAATTAGATACAGATATTACTGATCAAAACGGTATTGCCTCAATTTTAGTTAATGTTAATGACTCCTTTGTAGTTGGACCTCATGTAATAGTAGCATCATATCAACTTTCAACCTACAATTATACATACTTCATGGTTTTTGGAGATATTGAAGTAAATCTTTTGAGTGTTAATCCTACATTTATTAATCGCTCGATTAGTAATACCACAAACATTCAAGGTTATGTTTATGACCCGATAGCAAATCAACGAGTAGTAAATGCAACTGTTGAATTTGTACTATTACAAAAAGGAACCGAAAATAAAATAACTACACCATTTGATATAACATTTACTATGACGGATGATAATGGTGACTTTAATGAAGTTGTAATTGTAAATCCCTGGGTTCAGAAAGGACAGTATGATATTCGGGTTGACTTTAATGGTTCAAATCAATGGCCTATTCCTTGGGGTTTGATGAATGATTCGAGTAATAGAATTGGATTTGATATTACAGAAGAAGCTACATTAGATTTATTATTTTATATTAATGATATCGAAGCTAGTATTTATGACTCTCCTATTGTTCCAAGGTATACAACTCTTACCTTAAAAGCTATTACTATTAATGAAACAGGAGACCCCGTACAAGGTGAACTTGTTGAATTCTACGACTACTCGAGTAATTTCTTTATTGGGAGTAATATAACCGATATAAATGGAATTACAACTTTTGATTACTATGTTGATACTAGTGTTGCCGGACCTAATCTCCTGTATGCACTAAATGGACCTCGAATAAATTATTCCTACTTTATTTTAGATGCTCCAATCAGTATCAATCTTGATATATGGCCTCAAAATCGTGAAATTAGTAAGGGTACATCTGATCGTACATTTTTCATTTATGGATTTTTGAATGACACGCAAAATTTGAAACCTATTAAGACTGGTGGAATCTCAATTCATCTTTTCGATGGTTCTACAGAAATTCCTAATGCTTTAATCCTAGAAAGTGGGTCTTATTTAACAAACCAATATGGTCGGATTTCTGCTGAGTTTAGTGTTAATAGTTTTGTCGGTATAGGTAATTATACCTTAGAAGTATGGTTTAACGGAACATTTTTTCACCCTCCCCCTATTCCTAACAATTTCTTTTTATTTTCTGTTAGTAATTTTTCAGTTAAAGTTAACGCTAATTATCAGTTAAGAGTTTATGATCCAAGTCAAGTAGAAATTATTTTCAAAATCGAAGGAAACCACAGATCTGTTATTTATAGCGATTTAAATCCACCAGAAACATATTCTCTCGGGGATCTCGCCAATTTTGAAGTATGGATAAATCAGGGTGGTTCTCCTGCCCCATCAGGCTCGATTGTACGCCTTAGGGATATATATAGCAATACTGTCCTGGGAACTTATACTTATAATGGTATAGAAGGAGGATATCATCAATTTCTTATTAATACGGGCTCACCGGCTCTGTACGCAGGTTTACATTATATAGAAGTAGAGTATGAAAATATAGGAATATTTCCCTATAATTCGACTTATATTATTATAAATGAAACAGTTAGCATTAGTGGTATCTCAAATGATTATGTCCTATTGAGAGATAATGATGTTTTTACTATTTCAGGAACTGTCTCTGATGGTATAGAAGATCTAAGAGGATTACAAGTAGAAATCATCCTACTTGACACTAGTTTAAGTGATGTTTCCTATAATCTCAACCTATTAGATCCAAAAACTAAATTTATAGATGATAATGGAGATTATTCATTTACAAGTTCAATTCTTCAGAGTTGTCCTCAAGGAGAATATCATATCATCATAAATTTCACAGGAAGGATACAGCATTCAGATGGAATACTTGTTATTTCTCTACTTAATCCTTATATGGTTAGTTCATATAGTTCTCTTATAACATTAAATATTACTGCTGGAACTATAATTACTCAAGATGGTTATCATACCACTCCTCATGATATCTCTGATGGTTTATGGTGGGAAGGTGATACTCTTTTTGTTTATGGAAATTTAACTTGGGATAATGGAACAGCTATAACAAATAGGAAAGTGAATGTAACTGTTCAAACACTTATTGGTGGACTAATCGTGTTTAATGAGGTATTTACAGATCAATGGGGTGGTTTTAACGCATCTTTCTTAATTGATGAAGCTTGGTCATCGGTTAATTATGTTTATGAAACAAAGATAATTGTTTATTTTGATCCTCAAGTTAATAATCTGGAATATGTAGAACCAACTGCATTAGAATTCACTTAAAAGATAAATAAAACCGATAATAAAAAAAACAAATATGTGTTAAAAAAATTGAATTTAAGGATAAAAAAAAAGAAGTTTGCGATTGGGATCTTTCTAATTACAACTATTCTTGTAATTTCAATTAGTTTAATAAATGGAAGAGTTAATCTTGGTGAATTTGATTTAGATAGTAGTCATAAAAATATAAAAAGTAGAAACATACCCAAAAACTCAGCATTTTGGGCTAGTATAAATATTACAAATTATCAATTAAATGGAACTCGTCATTATCATAATGATACAATAACAGTTATGGGAAATCTCAAATATAATAATGGAACAGGAGTCCCATTCACAGAAGTGGCGATTTTTGTTGATGATATTATATCCTCTCAGCCTACTAATATAACTAACTCTATTGGAGATTTTCAAGTTAATTTTAGGATACCATTTAACTTTGATGTATATTCTATTTCAGGATATAAAATTCAAGTAAACATTACGGATGAGAGTAGAGGTAATGTTTTTAAAAATAATTATCTAATAATTTTCGCAAATGCAACATCTATTTTTAACATTACATATGCAGAAGGATTTCCTAAGATTCCTGGAGAGATCTTTGGAGTTGAAGGATTTTTAAGATATGATAACATGAATGGTACTGGTATCCCATCTGTACAAATAAATTATAACTGGTTTAATAGTACTTATAATTGGCCAAGTAATTTCTTTTTTACAAGTCCTTCTGATGGATCATTTATAGAAGATATAATCATTCCTACTAATGTTTTTAATCAAACCATTAGTCTGAATCTAAGTTATTCAGGAGATTTCCCATATATTGGGAATTCAGAGACTGTTATACCCAATATAATACTATTTTCGAATATAACATGCATTTGGAATATTGTTCCAAATGCATCTGAAGAAGATATGATTTTAATCGCAGGACAAATAATTTCAATGTCAAATAGCTCAATAAAAATAAGTAATAGAACACTCATTATCAAGTTTGATGGAAATCCAATTGATGATCTTGTCTCTACAGATTCCAATGGATTTTTCGCTGTTGATTTTACTATACCCTCTGGAATCGGGAATAAATCTATCGAAGTTGAAGTAGTAAATTATGCAGGAATTACTCTTTCTAGGAATACTGTTATAAACATTACCGCAGCACCATACACACCTTCTAGAGATACCGGATTACCACCATTTTTAATGTTTTCTCTAATTTTTTATCCAATCCTCGGAGGTATAACAGCAGCTTTAGCTGTTTTAGGTTATCGATATTTTAGAAAACAAGAAATAGAGTCAAGAGTTGTAAATCTACCTCTTGAGTCAAAACTTGTAAATCTTAAAATTCTTAAAGATTCAGGAAGATTAGAAGAGTCTATCTCCTACTTATTTAATGCAATTTATATAAAACTTGTTGATGCCAAGTATGGTAGAACGAGAAGGGAAAATGAAACAATAAGAGATTTTGCGATTGTCTCTGTTAAGGAATTGAAATTAACCCCAGCCGCTATCTATCCCTTTATACAAAAAGTTGAGGAGATAATCTACGCAAAACCATTTAAAATAACAGAAAGCGATTTTTATACAACATGTGAATTATTTTCACCAGTATATTTCCAGTTAACTGGATATAATTTTCAATTAAATTTTTAATATAATTTCCAAAATCAAAATAATAATTAGAAAGATATGTGCAAAAAATTATATACTCAAAAAAAATTATTAATTAAATTATTTCAAAAAATATAGAAATAGGTTATAAAAATGGCAAAAAAGAAAAAAAAGGAACTAGAACCAGAAATAGATATAAAGCAGAGATTAGAAAATGTAAAAGTTTTAGTGGATACAAATAGACCAAAAGAAGCAATAGCTTATATTTATCTTGTTTACGACGATCTGATTAATAAAAAATTTAAAAAACCTAGATTAATCCATCAGACTATTCGAGAATATGCAATTACATGTGTAAATGAACTAGAGAAGAAATTGAAACCAGAATCGGTATATCCTTTTATTAAAAAAATTGAAGATATCATCTACGGTGGAGTAGAACCAACTACAAAAGAATTAAACTTCACCATCGATTTATTCTCAAATTTATATAACGAAATCACAGGAAAAACATTCAATTTCTCTTTATAAACTGAAATTCAATAAAAATTGTACTAATAAACAGTTATTAAAAAAAAAGAATAAAATAAAAATGGTAAAAAAAGGAAAAGCTTCTAAGAAAAGTATTAATATTTCGAAAGGGATCATTTTTACTTTTTTTACAATATACCTCATACTTTTTGGGATTATAATTAGTGGATTTTCTGTCGAATTTCAAGATATTAATCCGGAAGATTTTCCTACGTTTTTAACATATATCCCATTAGTATGTTATATAGGTGCTTTATTTTGCGGAATTGGGTTTCTTGTGTTTTTAAGAAATGCTACTATTCAGAAATCACGTCAAACTCAGTCCCGGAAAAAAATTAAATCAGGATCAATTTATAAACAAGCTCTATTTATAGTAATATTTGTATTTGCTTTTATTCCACTACTTTCACCTGTTATCGACCAAGGAAAAAATAATCAACATTTTTCTGTATATAATACCAGTTGGAATGGATGTTCCGATTTGAAAAAATTAATTGAAAATGAAGGTTATGATGTGATGACTATTCAATCAAGCTTAAGTGCGACTCAAGAGTTGACTAAGTCAAACAAATCGATCTTATTGATTTTGATGGGACCTAATCAATATTATGATCCTATTTTTGAAATTCCCTATTTTATAGATTTCTTTAATGGGACAAATTCACTCCTTATTTGCCATGATCATGGTTCTACAAGCACTCTTCTATGGGAAATTATGATTGCCAGTGTATTTACTCTTCAGATACAAGTACCTGTAACTATATTTCCAGAAGGATACTTGCGCGATAATGCTTCTTATGATACAACTCCAGAGTTCCCTATAATTCAAGCTTTTCAAGACCATGATACCACAGACACACCAAATCTAATAAATAAGGTAATTCTTTCACGTTCATCTTGCGCAGTGGGCGGGCAATTTATTACATTTTTTGGATGGGATCCTATTGGAGCTACTACAGATTATGGATTCATTGATAAAGATGGTAATAAAATGTATAGTTCACCTGAAGATGATTTAAATTTAGGTTTTATGAGTTTTATAACTTCAATTGTAGGATTCGAAAATTTTTCATTAGATAACTTTCCTCTTGGGGGATATTCTCAGGAAGTATTCTTAGCTAAAGATTTAGGATACCAAAGATTATTTGTTTCAGCAGATGCAAGTGTGTTTAATAATGAATTAATTAATGAGATTGGATATGATAATGAGGAATTTGCAATTAATATTATTGAATGGCTGACTTATGAAAATGATCCAAGTGATCAAAGAACTAAAGAAGATTGGGTGATTGTTTTTGATGAAGCACATATTCGTCCTGAATTTTCTAGAGATCTAACTTCTGCTGGGATTTTCGGTTTTATAATGCAATATATTGTGCATCTCTCGACAAATCCTATTACGGCATGGATTTACCCGCTTTTAGCGTTTTACACCTTAAGAAGATATTTACCAGAAAAGGATAAAAAAGAAGAAGAGAGAAAAATTGCTGAAGAGGAAGAGAAAAAGGAAGAAAGGGCTCGATTTAGAACGTCTTCATTTTTTGCCCAAAAAATTGAAGAGTTTAAAGATAAAAGTAAATATGGAGAAGCATTATTATTATTATATCGAAGGCTTGAAAGAAAGTTACATAGCCAAATGAAGGGACAAAAAATCACTACTAGGAATGTTGTAGATTTTGTTCTAGCAAAAGATCCTTCTACAACTAAATTAAAGATTAAAAGATTAACCAAGTTTATGGATACGATCCTATCCATTAAGGAAGGTAAATCTAAAGTTAGAGATGAAGAAGATTTCGAAGAAATCTTTTTTGAAATGAGTTGGGCAGTAGATAATATTTAATCACGTTTAAATTATAAAAAAAATCAAAAAATTAAAAATTAAAAATAAAAAAAAAGGTGAGTTTAAAAATAGAAACTTCAGATAAAGCAAAGTATTACGAAAAAGAAGAAATTGATGTAACACCAATCCGCGAAATTGCACAGGAAGTTCTAAGTGAAGTTAGTAGGGTAATAGTAGGATATGGCGAAATACTTCAACAGCTTTTTATAGCTCTCTTAGTTAATGGACATGTTCTTCTAGAGGGTGTTCCTGGATTAGGAAAAACGGTTATGGCTAAAACATTTGCTCGTACACTAGGAATTACATTTCGAAGAGTACAATTTACCCCCGATTTATTACCAGCTGATATAACTGGAACTAAAATTTTTGATCAAAATGAAGGTGTTTTTGTATTACAGAAAGGTCCTATTTTTGCAAATGTGGTACTTGCTGACGAAATAAATAGAAGTGCTCCTAAAACCCAAGCTGCTCTTCTCGAGGCGATGGCCGAACGTCAAGTAACTATTGAAGGCCAAACGCTTGAACTCGAAAAACCATTTATAGTAATCGCTACAGAAAATCCAGTTGAAATGGAGGGCACTTATCCTCTCCCAGAAGCACAAGTTGATCGTTTTTTGTTTAAGCTTTGGTTAGATTATCCCGAAGATAGTGAAGAAGTAGAAATTATGAGAAGACAATTATCCGGAGATTTACCATCAATTGAAGCCATTACTTCAGGAGAAGAAATTCTTGCTGCTCAGAAGATAATGAATTTAGTATATATAGATGACAGAATTCTTAAATATATCAGAGATTTGATAATTAAAACACGTAATCATCCACAAATTGCCCTTGGATGTGGACCGAGAGCTAGTTTAACGCTTATGAAATGCGCTAAAGCACGAGCTGCTATTTTGGGGAGGCCTTATGTCACACCAGATGATGTTCGAGCATTAATTGTAGCAGCTCTAAACCATAGGATTCTCTTAAAACCTGAAGCAGAACTTGAAGGTCTTGACGCAAAGTCAGTATTGAAATCAATTGTAGAGGAAATTCCAATCCCAATCTAAGAAACACCAATTTTTTTATAATATTGGTGAAATAATATTCGTTAAGAAAATAAATAAGCTTAGTATTAAAATGGTGAAATAGTATCCTAGGTGGAAAGGGTAGAAGTTTAGTTTTATTTGCCGTGTTTTTTCTTACAGCAGGATTTGCATTTGAAAACTATTTTCTTCTGTATTTTGGAATTTTATTATTGTTTAGCACCATTATTAGTTTACCTGTTTTCCATTACAAATTAAATATAGAGGAACTGCGAGTTCATAGAGAATTGGAGAAAGAAAAAGTTTTTAAAGATGATTTTGTTCACATAAAAGTAGTGATTGAGAATACTGGAAGAAATAGTTTTGATTTTTTAGAAATCAGAGATAATTATAATCCTCAGCTTTTTAGGTTAATTTTAGGTGAGAATTTTATATCAACTAGAATCGGACCAAGGGAAACAGTGAAATTTTCTTATGTTCTGGAACCAAAAGTTCGAGGTGAATATGCTCTTGGACCATTATCAGTTATAGTTAAAGATAGATTAGGCTTTAATTCTGTTGAAAGAATCGTTCCAGATAGTGTTACAGATATATTAATATACCCTCCATATGATGATATAAAAAGAATTGAAATCTTGGGATCGAAAAGATCTCTACAATTAAATTATGGGGTACAGAGATCAAAACAAAAAGGTCTTGGTTCAGAGTTCTATGGAATGAGAAAATACGTTTTTGGAGATCAGTTTAGACTAATAGATTGGAAAGCTAGCGCACGATCCCAAACCTTAATTGTGAAAGAATATGAAGATGAACGGGATGTAACTGTTATGATTTTGGTCGATTCTTCAGAGACAATGGCAGGGGGTGCCATTGAAAATACAAAGTTTGAGTATGCTATAAGGGCTTGCATGCTCTTGACTAAAGTTGCTTTAACACGTCGAGATAATGTTGGTGTGTTCACATTTTCAGATAAAAAGAACTTCAATTTTTTAAAACCAAATAGTGGGGAGGACCAATTTTATCATGTTTTGGATTTTGTAGCACGAGTTAAACCTGAGGGTAAATGCAAAATTGTAGAGGCAATAGATTTTTTCACAAGACGTTTTCAAAAGCGTAGTTTGATTTTTATAATATCTGATATGGAAGCGGATCCTAAAGAAATTAGTCAATCAATAAAAAAGTTAGTACCTTTCAATCATACGATAATCATTATTAACCCTTTTAGTCCATGGTTCGAAATTCATGAGATAGATTTATCTTCCACAGACAAGGCTTTGGCAGAAGCTATTAGCGAAGCAATGATGGAGCATATTTTGTTAATTAGGCAAGAAGTTCGTAATCTTGGTGTACATATTATAACTTGTGGACCTGATGATATGATGAATCAGGTGTTAAGCAATTATATGGAAGCAAAGAAGAAGGGGAGGGCGTATTAGAAAATGGTGAGATCTTACCTATTAGCTTTGAAAATAATAAATTTAGGAATATTTGCATGGTTATTAATCATCTTTTTTTTATCTATTTTTCACTTTGATGCTGTTGTTACCACAGCAGAAGATGAATTCGTTATTCTAGCCTTTCTTGGGGCGTTAAGAAATGTCATTTCTTATATGATTTACGGTGGTGGACTCGCAATTGTATTCATATTTGGTTTTGCTACAGCTGGTGTTTATAATAAATATTTATTTGATTTTACAAATGTTTTCTTTAAGAGATACTTAGGTAGTTGGTTTTTTAATACTTCTGAGATAACTGAGATCCCTAATTTAAAAGATATTCCTGATCTGATGTTTAGTGAACTAGAAGTATTATTTAATGATCTTTACTTGTTTTCATTTCAAATATTGTTTGTGGTTTCTGCCGTTTATGCTATCAGAGCTTTCTATAAATCCGATCCCAAAAACCATCTTACAGCCCTAGGTGCAATAATTCTGATGATAATAGTTCCTCTTATGGTTTTTGGTTTAAGAGAGATGTTAGATTTATTTAATGTACAATTTGACTATTTAGATCAGATGGCAGATCCACTTGATCCTAGTTTATTTAAGATTCCTCTAAACAACTTTTTCCTCTTTTTAGCTAGTCCTGTTATTGGATTTGCTATTATCGCTTATATTTATCTAGAATTAGCATTCCAAATTAATTATACTGACACAGTTACAAAACCATCTTTAGAAAGGAGTGATAGATTAGAAGCTCAATTAAATATTTTAGCCCGTGAATCTCATTTTATTACTGCTAATGTAGATAAGATTAGAGAAGAAGCCAAAAAAAGAATGGAGGAAATTGAAAAAGAGCATAAAGAAAGCATAGCTATAGGGAAGTTTTTCGCAAGAACAGGTAAACGATTTTCATATGTAAAAGAAATGATTGAAAGACGGAAATTAGAAGAAGAAGAAAAGAAATTAATAACAGCCGCTTCAAAAACAAGAAGACTTGGAAGATATATAGATCGTCTTTTTCAGGAAGATAGTGAAGCAAGGGACACATTAACCGCGAGTTCTTCCGCTCCTCGAGCGGGAAACTTAGCGATATCAACTGCAATTAATTTCATTTATCGTGTAGGTTTACTCTTAATAATAAGTTTTATCGTCATACATCCTCATTGGTTTTTAGATACTGTTATCCAATTACCAGATGCTATTACGGAAAGTGTGGTCCTGAATTACCGTCCCGAAGCAATAATCGTATTACTATTACCAATTATGTTGCTATTTCCTGTATTATCTCAATTAATCTCGTTTGTTAAACATAGAAATCTAATAGTAAGATTACAACAAGAAGGACGAATTAAGGAGCTTCTTACCTCTGTCGGAGATTATGTTAAAATAGAACAAGTTGAAAAAGAGAAAAAAGAGGCAAAAGAAGAAGAATCAACTGAATCAGTAGCAACTGAAACAGTTTAATTTTTATTTTATTCATTTAAATTGAAAATAAACTGTGCTAATTCTATCTTTTTCTTTAAATTTATCATTAAAGTGTCATAACAATAAGTCTTTATTCCTAATTTTTCAATTCTAGATTTTAGTTTGAAATCTTTATTATCTATAATGAAGTGTCCTAGAAGATCTTGATAGAATTTAGCAACTCCCACACAAGATACCTCTAAGCCAACACAACTCATTAATTTATCAGCAGGACCTTTAACTGTTTGTCCTTCAATAATTGGACTTATCCCATATACTTTATCTTTAACTTCTGAAAGAGCTTTCCTGATCCCCTTTATCTGTAATATTGTTCCTATTGATACAATTGGATTAGATGGGCAGATAATAATTCTTTTAGCTTTTTTTATATATTCTAGTGTTTTATCTATTGGTACTGCTTCATTAATTCCCTTAAATTCAATATTCAAGACTTCTGGCTCACACCTATATTTTATGAAATATTCTTCAAAATGCATCCAATCAGTTGGAGTTTTAATGTATGTTTCAACTGGTTCGTTACACATTGGAATAAGCTGAGCTTTTACTCCTAAATTCTCACAAATTAATTTTGTTATTTGAGCTTTATTTAATCCTTTTTTAAACAAATCTGTACGATAAATGTGAGTAGCTAAATCTTTATCACCAGCATTAAACCACCCTGTATCATAATAATTTTTAAGAATGCTTAAACAATTGAACGTTTCGCCAGCAAATCCCCATCCTTTTTCTTTATCAACTATATCTGCTAAAGTATATGTAATAATATCTAAATCAGGACATATTTTGAGCCCAAATAATTCAATATCATCACCAGTGTTTACAATAATTTTTAACATTTCTTGGTTGATCACGTTAGCAATTCCTTCAATCAATTTTGCTGCGCCAATCCCACCAGCTAGTATTAAATAGTAGTTATCACTCCTAATTAGTACACACCTTTAAACATTTAGTTCATATATTATCTCTTGGAGTTTTTTTCGGGGTGGAGCACGAACTGATTTTAATGGATATCCAACGGTAAAAAATGCCATAGGTACATAAGATTCAGGGAGATTAAGTGTTTTCTTAATTATATTCTTAGCAAATAAAGGAGCACAATACCAACATGCTGCCAATTTTTTAATCTCAAAAGCAAGAAGTAAATAAGTTGCTGAACTGCTAATGCTTTGAACTCCTAATATGAATTCATTTTCTAATCGTTCTTTATCAGGATATTTTTCTAATTCCATGATATCTAAACATAATAAAACTAAAATTGGGGCATCTAAGAAATTTTTTCTGGTCTTATTTAGTTTATTTTCAATAAAATCTTCTGATTTACCATCATTTGTTAGATCATTTCTTAACTTTTGGGTCATCAGATTTATTAACTTCTCCCGCAACTCTAGTTTTTCTATTAGAATATACCTCCAATATTGGCCATTATGTGCACTAGGTGCCCATCTTGCAATTTCAATGCATTCTTTGATAATATTTTTATCCACTTTTTTATCTTTAAAAGGAAATTTATAACTTCTTCGACTTTTCATACAATTAGATAATTTTTCATGTATCGACTCACGGAATAAATCAATATCTTTTTTTCTTAGAATGGGTTTGATTGAAGTATTCTCATTAAATTCAAATTTATAACCTCGTATCAAAATTATAGGAAGTCCCTCATTCGCTTCGCCCATTACTAATTGAGCGGCTGAAGCGAGGCTATCCACTTGACCAATTATAGTACTTTTGAGCTTATAATCAAATAAATCTTTTTTTCCCCGCATATCTAAAATTGGATTTATACCAGAAACTCCAATTGCTACTCCAACAGCTCCCACTCTAAATGCTCTACCAAACGAGTCTGAAATAATAACAGCTACATCTTTAAAGGTCTTTCTTTTAAGTTCTTTTCTTATTTTCTCAGCATCATGATCAGGATTTTCTGGTAATAGTGAAACAACATCCTTCCCATCAACATTAGATTTATCTATTCCTGCATCAGCACAAACAAACCCGTGATTGGTTTCTGTTATTAATACATGTTCGGCTTTTATTATCTCTTTTGATTCACTTAGAATTAATTGAATTAATTTAGGATCTTTTAATGGGAGTCCTAGCTTTTTTGCTTTAGAGGAAATTAAATTAAATAACTCAAGAGATTCTTCGCTAGGAGTGATATTATATAAATTTATAGTCCGACCATTACTTTTAGATATTATTGTTTGAGCAATTACAATTATATCACCATCGAGTAAAGATAAACCCATTTTTCCTAGACTTTTTAGTATTATATTTGGTATATCATCATCTTTTTTAATCAGTGGGATTTCTTCCAAACCAATAATTTCAATTCCATTTTTAAATTTCATAATAAATCAATTTATGATGTTTAAATATCTTTTAATATCCGAAGGCTTACTTTCTGCTAATTTCTCGTATTTCTCCGGAATTGCACAGCAAGCAGAATAAAATTTAAATTGAATTTCAGGATTTTTTTTTAGCAACCATTTTATAGTATCTCTAGAAGGAATTTCGATCCTTGTTATTCCAGCTTTCAATGCCTTCTTTTCCACCTCGATTTTAATTCTGCCTCGAGGTCTCATGCAACCCAGTGAAATTTCAGTCATAGGAAAAAGAAACCTAATCATAGCAATTACTTTTGCTATCATATCTGGTTGAGGTGTATCAAATTTAATTTTAGAGTTTTTAGGCGGAATCAGAACAATAACTACTATTAAAGAAGGATCTCGAAGATTTTCTTTAATGAATTTAATTGATTCTAACTCTTTGTTAAGTTTGCCATACCACAATCCAACACAGATATGTGGTACAATATTAAGATTATATCTTTTCATTAGATCAATTGCTCTTTTAAATTCATCTAAGTGAACATCTAAGTGGTAAATGTCTTTCACAACTTCTTCATCCATGTTTATATCAAAAGAAACAATATCTACATTAGCTTCAGCGAGTTTATTTGCTGTATCTTCTTTTAATAGCCCTGTATGAGTGTTAATTATTAAATTTGTTTCCTTTTTCACTTTTTTGATGGTATCCAAGAAATTATATAAAGGTACCGATCCATCTAGGTCACTCCCACCCGATATTAATGCACCTACTCCATTCTTTATATAGAGTTCTCTTAGAAATAGTTCTAGATTATTATTATCTAATATTTGCTTCATTCCTTTCAAATACTTTTTATTACAGTGCTCACATTCAAGTGCACAATTACTCCCTGTTATACTTATTGCGGGAAATTTATTGGTAGGATTATATATTTTTAAAATATTACCAAAATTCCTCTTTGTGATATTTTGAGCAAGATTGAAAAAAATCTCCAAATCTTTAGATTCCAAATTTAAAAAATCTGCAAAATCAGGCCACAATGCATTTCCAGATTGTATTTTATCAAATAACTGTTTAAATTTACTCATATTTATTTAACCATTTTAGATTTGAGTATCTATTTTTTACCAATCTTTCTGCTATATCTAATTCTTCTTTTGAAAAAGCCTTTTCTTCTATATCTATCCCTAGGGATTGTTGAAAACCACGTTTCAATGAATTTATCAATTCTTCTTCATTGAAGTTAGGTAAATGGTTTTTGATTCCAATACATTTGGCACGAACGGATTTAACCATCCGAGATTTGCTAACATTCTCGGGTGTTTTTAATACAGAATACATCAATTCTGGATCGATATCTAATAAAATAGTACCATGTTGAAGAATAAAGCCTTTTTTTCTTACCTGTGCATTCCCAGAAAATTTTTTCCCATCTAATAAAATAGCAGGACAATGTATAACATCTTTTTCAGTTTTTAGTCCATAGGATGTAAGTCCCATAATAATACCCTGTGTAATAATCTCAAATTGTTCTATCACTTTTTTAGCTCCGAGATTCTCTAAAAATTTTATAGGACATACTATTGAATAGGTGACCTCTCTATATTCATCATGGAAAACAGCACCTCCTCCAGTTATTCTTCTAACAACATTGAATCCTTTTTCTTTTGCGAAAACAGTATTTATTTCATTATATAAACTCTGATTTCTTCCTATGCTCGCAGTGGATGGTTTCCACTTATAAAACCTTAGGGAATTTGGTGATTTTTTTTCAATTGCCATTTTTAATAGAGCTTCATCTAAAGCCATATTCCAAAAACCATTTCTAACTTCTAAAGGTAAATACCGCCATACATCAAAATTTGATTTAGACATTGTTAATTAACTACTTTATATAATAATTCATAGATTTTTTCCTTTTCTGTTTCATTTAACTCTCTAGGGTAATTATAAATAGGACCTGATGGTTTTGAAGTATAATATGGACGATTACACCCTGGACATCCTGAAGTTAAGAAAGCATTAGTCCCATCAATGATGTTTTTTAATTCCATTTTATTGATATTAATATGGACGAGATCTCCTTTCAAATTAAAAGTGAAATCCTTAAATTTTTTACCTTTATTGACTATAAGATATCTTCCAAGTTGTAATTTTCTGAAACTTAAAAGAGGTGGTTGTTTTTCATGTTCGAGTTTTGTTCCTTTTATTGGAGTAAATGCAAAAAGTGATATTAATATTTGTAAACTATGTAGATTTTCAATAATTTCTATTACATCTTTTTCTGATTCTCCTAGTCCTATTATTAAATGAGTGCTCACAAATCCTTCTGAGAAGATCTCTAATGCTTCTTTCATTTTATTAATATGCTCATCCCATTTATATGGGCCATTTACACCATTGCCTTTGACCTTATCAAAAATTTCAGGTGTTGCACCATCTAATGCAATCCCTACTCTTTGAACACCTATTAATTTTAATTCTTTTAAGTTTTCTTTTGAAAGTGGAGGGATTGCAACAGAGATCGGAATGTCAATATTTTTTCTAATTTGGGATATGACTTCTATTAGATCTGTAAAATTCTCTGGGTAATTGAGAGTTTGAATACAAATTCTCTTAAATTTTTTTGAAGAACGCAAGTATTTTAATTTTGTTAAGAAGTCGTTAAAATAAAAAACGGGCCAATTGACTCGAGAAAGCATTTCCTCCGAACCCTCTGAAGAACGTGCCTGTGGGCAAAAACCACAATTAGCTGTACAATAGCCCTCCTTATAAGTCATGATGTAGCACGTAGTTGGGGGGTCTTTGAATTTTGCAATTGAACCTAAACCTAAAACAGAAGCACTTCCAACAGAAACCCTTATTTTTTCAATATTCAC
>JBHLOJ010000022.1:2364-30952 GCA_048940605.1 Promethearchaeota archaeon | reverse complement strand
ACTAGATTTTTTACCTTTTAGAAAAATGGTTTTTATAATATTGTAGACCATCTTTCAATGCAATATCAATGTTTTGTTTTTCCTCATCTGTCATTACAAGCCTTTTGAGATAAAAACCTAATCTCTCTACAATGAAAAATCCAATTTTTTTTATTCGATCCTCTGTTGTCATGTTCGATGCATCAGAAAAATAATGTTTGTTTTTCTTCTGCCAATCCATTATAGTACGGTATATAAATCCACGCATTGCCAATTCTGACATGTTGATAAATTTGCACATCATTTCAGCTTGAGATACAATTATATTCCTCTGAAATCCATCCAATTTTGCTTTTGAAAAATCAGATTCTGCTTTTTCTAATTCAATTTTGTTAAATTCTATAGAGGCCATTTTTTTGCACCAAAAATTCTTTTTTTTATAATTCTTGCTTTTTTTTTATAAAAAAATAAAAATAATTAGCATATTTAAACCTTTGAAAAAAGAAAATCAGTATACTAAAGGTGATATTTTGGAAATATAGTTTAAAAAAAAAGAAAATATAGTTAAAAATAAAGTTAAGTAAATTTTATAATATATAAATTTGAGCTTAAAAATTTCACTCTAATTAACGAAATCTACATTATTTTCTTTTTTCCTCTTATTCTATAAAAACGTAATATTTAAATATGTAAATTAATACCTATTAATAAGGAATTGTAAAGTTGCGGTTGACAATTAACATTTCCTAACAAACGAATAATTAAAAATGTGAGTTTAAATAATAAAAAAGTTAAAAAATGATATATATTCCAAGAAAAGGTAAGGGAACTGGGAGATCTATGATGTTTGAAAATAATTTCAATAGACAAAGACCACCGGAATCTATCATAATTACAAAAGAGGAATATGATTCTCTCAAGGCAAATGTTAAGAAATATAAGGCACTCGTGGAAGACCATAAAAAGGTGAAAACATGGAATGATCAACTGATGAAAGAAATGGATGATCTGAAAGAAGATGCTCGAAAATTTAAGGAATTAGAAGAAGAAAAAGAAAAATTTTTACGTTCGCTTTTACAAGTAAGAGCTGATTTCGATAATTACAGAAAACGTCAAGAACGGGAGAATTCAAATTATAAACAATTTGCATTGGAGGGATTGTTAAGAAAATTAATAGGTCATTATGATGATCTCATACGTGCATACAATCAATTGAAGATGCTTGAGGGTGCTGAGGGAATAACAAAAGGTTTTGAAATAATAGTAAAAAATCTCAATAAAGTCATGGAAGAGGAAGGAGTTAGACCAATGGAATCAGAGGGTCAAAAATTTGATCCCTATAAACATGAAGCCATGATGGTTGAAGAGGATCGAGATGATCTCCCTGAAAACACAATAGTAGAAGTATTAGATAAAGGTTATTTTTTAAATAACAAGGTTTTAAGGCCTGCGAAGGTCAAAATTTCAAAAAAATCAAAATTACAAAATTTAAATGAAAAAATAGAAATAAATCAAGATAACCAAATTAGAATTTAAAAATAAAAGGAGTGATGTAATATGGGAAAAATAATAGGAATTGACTTAGGAACTTCAAACTCAGCAGCAGCGGTATTGATAGGTGGTAAACCTACCATAATTCCGAGCGCAGAAGGTTTAACATTAGGAGGTAAGGCATTTCCATCAGTGGTTGCATTTACTAAGGATGGACAAAGACTTATAGGAGAACCAGCAAGAAGGCAAGCAATCTCAAATCCAGATCGTACTATTACAGCAATAAAGCGAAAAATGGGAACAAGTTATACAGTAAAAATCGATGGTAAAGATTATACACCTCAAGAAATTTCAGCTATGATCCTTCGGAAAATAAAAGAAGATGCAAGCGCATACTTAGGAGAAGACGTTACTGATGCGATAATCACAGTTCCAGCTTATTTTAATGATAACCAACGACAAGCTACTAAGGATGCGGGAAGGATCGCAGGATTAAATGTAAAACGTTTAATTAACGAACCAACTGCCGCAGCGATAGCTTACGGATTGGATAAAAAAAATGCGAGTTTAAAAATTGCGGTACTAGATTTAGGTGGTGGTACTTTTGATGTCACAATCATGGAAATGGATAATCAAGTCTTTGAAGTTATTTCAACTGCAGGTGATACGCAATTAGGTGGTACTGATATGGATAAAATCCTAGTAGATTTCTTAGTATCTGAATTTCAAAAGGAACAAGGAGTTAATTTAAGAAGCGATTCAATGGCATTACAAAGAGTTCTGGAAGCAGCTGAAAAGGCTAAGATAGAATTGTCAACATCGGTAACAACAGATATTAATTTACCTTACATAACAGCTACAAATGATGGTCCAAAACATCTTAATATGACACTTACAAGAGCTAAATTAGAGCAATTAATAGATCCAGTTTTAAAAAGATTAGATGCACCCATTTTAAAGGCTTTAAGAGATGCTGGGATTGCACGAGGTGAAATTGATAAAATAATTTTAGTCGGTGGACCAACCAGAATGCCAATAATCCAGAAAAAATTCGAAGATCTATTGGGTAAAGCTCCAGAACGTAGTATTGATCCAATGGAATGTGTTGCGATGGGTGCTTCAGTTCAGGGTGGAGTATTAACTGGTGAAGTTGAAGATTTATTACTACTTGATGTGACCCCATTATCATTAGGAGTTGAAACCTTAGGTTCTGTTTTTACTAAATTAATAGAGAGAAATACAACAATTCCTACAAATAAGACTCAAATTTTCTCAACGGCAGCAGATAATCAACCAGCAGTAGAAATTCATGTATTACAAGGTGAAAGACCACGAGCCGGAGATAATATTACCTTAGGTAGATTTCATTTAACCGGTATTCCACCTGCACCAAGAGGTGTACCTCAGATTGAAGTATCTTTTGATATCGATCAAAATGGAATTTTAAATGTTTCCGCAAAAGATCTTGGTACTGGTAAGAGTCAATCAATAACTATTACTGCATCAACAAAGATGTCTGATGATGAAATTGAGCAAAAAATTCGAGAAGCTGAGAGAAACGCTGAAGAGGACAAAAAATTCAAAGAACTTACAGAAGCGAAGAATCAAGGTGAAGCATTAATTTACCAAACTGAAAAACTTTTGAAAGAAAATCAATCTGTGATTGGAGATTTAAAATCAAATATACTTGGTAAAATATCTGATCTGAGAAGTGCAATGGAATCTGAAGATTTAGGAAGAATAAAGAGTGCAAGTGAAGCATTACAGAATTCATTACATGAAGTTTCGGCGAGAATTTACGGACAAAAACAAGGGGCAGCTCAAGGAGCTTATCAAGGAGCACCACCTGGAGGTATGGGAGACATGCCTGGTGGAGCTAATTATAGATATCAAGGAAAAACTCAAGATGAGATAGAAGAGGAGCAATTTAGAAAAGCAACTGGTCAAGATGATGTAGTCGATGCTGAATATGAATAAATCTAAATTTTTTTTTTATTTATTTATTTTTTTTATTTATTTTCGTTGGAATTTATAAATATTATTAAAAAATGGGGTTAAAGTATGGCTAAAGATTATTATAATGTGTTAGGAATCAAAAAAGGCGCATCAAAGGAAGAAATTAAAAGAGCATTCCGCAAGATGGCTCGAAAATATCATCCAGACGTTAATCCCGATGAGCCTAAATCAGGAGAAAAATTCAAAGAGATCAATGAAGCTTATAGTATATTAAGTGACGATAAGAAAAGAGAAATGTATGATAAATTTGGTGTTGTAGAAGGAGATCCTTCTACATATCAACAATGGGCTGATAAACCTGGAGGATTTGGTGGTAATGGAGGAGGAAGAGTATATAGAAGTCCAGATGGAACAACTTATTATTATTCCACATCCGGTTCACCAGGAGGGTTCGATTTCAATGAGATATTTGGAAATAGTAGAAATTCTCGTTCTAATAATAGTGGTTTTGATTTTTTCAATGATTTAGGAGATATTTTTGACGTGTTTAATAGGAGGGGAGGAGGAAGTACAAGGGCAAGGTCATCCTCATATGACGATTATCCCAGAGAGGGAGATGATTTAAGATATGATATGGAAATTGAATTTTTAGAAGCATTTCATGGGGGTAAGAAAAAAGTTCAGTATAAAGATCCTGTATCTGGACAAATTCAAAATTTAAATATAAATATTCCAAGAGGAATTAAAGATGATCAAAAATTACGTCTAAAAGGAAAAGGAATGCCAGGGGAAAATGGAGGAAATCCTGGTGATTTATATATAGCAATCCATATTAAAAAACATCTAAATTTTGAAAGAAAAGGAGATGATCTTTACATTGAAAAAGAAATTCCATTTACAACAGCAGCACTTGGGGGAAAAGTTCAAGTAAATGGGATTGATAAAACTTTGAATGTATCAATTCCTCCAGGAACTAATGATTCATCATTACTAAGATTAAAAAATCAAGGATTTTATAAAATTAATTCAGAACAAAGAGGTAATTTATTTGTTAAGATTAAAATAGAAGTTCCTAAAAAATTAAGTGGGAACCAAAAGGAGTTGTTAGTAAAATTACAAGCAGCAGGTATATAAAGATCATTAAAATTAAAGAGGTAAAAATGTACAAATGGTAACAAATATAAAAAAACAATCAAATTTATGCCCTGAATGTGGGGGTTCAATTCTTTTTATTGAGGAAAAAGGAGAAACTGTATGTGGGCAATGTGGTTTAATAATTAGTGAGCGATTAGCCGATAGTTCTCATAGTGGGAAAAGAGCCTATTCTAATCAGGAGAAAAATAACCGAGATCAAACAGGAGCTCCAATTTCAATATTATTACCTGATATGGGTTTAAGTACAGTAATAGATAAACAAAAAATTCTTAATCCTGATTTGAAAAGAGCTGCAAAGTGGAATACCCGAATAACTTGGAAAAAGCGAAATTTATTAATTGCATCCACTGAATTAAAAAGAATCAGCAGTAATATTAATTTGCCTAATTACGTAAAAGAAGAGGCTATGCGGTTATATATTGAAGCATTTAAAAGAAAATTACTTCGAGGAAGATCAATTAATGCTATGGTTGCCGCATGCTTATATTTAGCATGTCGAAAAAAGGATATCCCTAGAACTCTCCAAGAAATTTTAAATGAAGCTTCGGTAACTGCAAAGGATGTAAGAAGAAGTATTAGTATATTAACACGTGAACTGAACTTTAAAACTCAATCTACCGATCCAGTAGCACTTATTCCACGTTATATCTCAGATTTGGGTTTAGATTCGGAAATTGAGGTTTTAACTAAAAAAATTTTGAGATCTTATATCTCTAAATTTTCAATTAGTGGGAAAGACCCAAAGGGATTATGTGCTGGAGCAATCTATTTAGCATGTAAGATTAAAGACTTAGACTTTACTCAACAACAAATTGTTAATTCAATTGGAATAACAGAAGTTACTCTTCGCTCAAGATATAAAGAATTGAAAAATAAGTTAAAAATAAAAATTTAAGGAAAATTTTTTCTCTTTTTATATGCATAAAATTTATCTTGAAAAAACAAATTATCCTTTTTCAATTACAATACCAGTACCCCCAGCAGGGTATTTAAATATTATTGCACCTGCATCGCAAACTTGAAAACAAGCCGCACATTCTAGGCATTTCGATTGATAATCATCAGCTATATATATTTTCCCTTCTCTTTTTCGCCATAAACTCATTACGCATACAGACAAACAACGATCACAATTATTACATTTTAGATTATCAATTGAGATAAAATCCCCAGTTCCAGGAACTCTTTTAGTTAGACCTTCAATGTCAATTTTCATTTTTCTTGACCACCTCTCTTCTTCTTTTTTTGAGGGATCATGTCTAAAATTTTAGGTAGAACTTTCATAATTTTTTTTGGATCCATAAGTTTATCTAAATCGTCCTCAAAAATCTTTGCGACTAACGGAAATACATACTTCATTATGAAAGGTGTTGCTTTGGGCATATATAATCTCACATGGCTTACTATTTGTCTAACTCGCTTAGCATGTGGCTGAGACCAATCAAATATTCCCCCAAGTATTTCCATAATCATCGGTACAAACCATGACATTGTTTCATTTGGGCTAAAAGGTAATGCTTTCCAAATATTCCATAACTCGCTCCCTGCTTCAAATTCTTCTCCGATACTTGTATTTTTCCATCTTTCATCAAACTTTTTTAATGAATCTTTAGTAAAATCCCCAGATGATATTGCTTCAGCTGCTACCTCTGCTGCAATTTTACCTGTTACCATAGCAGGATATATACCTTCTGCTTCGAGGGGACATGGGAACCCACCTGCGTCACCAATCAATATAACTCCATCCGTATGAGTATTATAAGGATAATCTAACCATGGAAGTAGATGAGCTTGAAGCTCACGTGGTTTAGCTTCAAGGATTTTTAATAATCTTTGATAATATTTCAAATTGATAACACGATTTAGATAATACAATGGATTTTTATCCCACCAATTCATCCAATTTCCCAAACCCTGGTGAAACGATTCTCGAAAGAAGACTTGATATGAAGAAGGAAATGTAGAACCCCACCAAATTCCAAGAGCTTCATCCCCCATAATATCATCTATTTTATCAGATGGGGCATAGAAATCATACTGAGGTACAAGGGTAACTTGATTTTGAGTCCATTTTAATCTTAAACCCGATTTTTGAGCAACCATAGATATGACACCATCTGCTCCTATAACAATCGGAGCACGATATTTTTGACCTTTTTCGTCAATAACACCACACACTTTACCATTTTCTTTTAATAAATCCACTATTAAAGTTGAAGTTTTTAGTTCAGCTCCTGCCTCAGTAGCAAATTTAGCAATCCAAGGATCAAATTCACTGCGATACACATTCATCGTTATCCAGCTTTTTGCAGGTTCGTATGATACAGATTCGGTAGGACGTGCCATGATATAACCAGCTACAACATCATCCTTATTAATAAAATAGTTACGTGATGCTTTTCCTTCTCTCATTGATGGACATTTGTCTGGAGTTAATTCTTTCATTAAATCAGGAAAATCCCTGAACATTCTTGGTCCTAATCCACACCCAGAAGAATTTTTTTCACCTGGTTTGCGACCACGTTCAAAAAAAACTGTTTTTAAGCCATTCTCTGCGGCTGTTTTTGCGGTAACAGAACCTCCAGGTCCTGCTCCGACTATAATTAAATCATAATTATTCATTTAAATCTCATCTTATATATTCCATTTTTACAAAATATAATTGTTAAATAGTACCTTTCAATTATATAAAATTTAGTTTTTTTATGAAAATATCTTAATAGATGGAAATATTTTATGAAGCAAAAGGCTTCAATTAGAGTAATTTATCATGAGTGAAGAAATATTATACCAAGAACTAGTTAAAATCTGTGGTTCGAAATTTGTATCAAATGAACCTGAATTATTAGAAAGCTATTCTATTGATTTAAGCTTTGTTAAAGGGAAAGTTCCAAGATATGTAATCTGGTTAAATAAAACAAAACAGATCGAGGAAATCCTAAAATTAGCAAATAAAATTGGATTTTCAATTATTCCAATCAGCTCAAAATCACCTTTTCGTTATCATGGGGATACAATCCCCCAAAAAGACAATTCTATCATTGTGGATCTTTCTAGAATGAACAAAATCATTAATATTGATAGGAAAAATAGAGTGATTATGGTTGAACCTGGAGTAGTATTTGGGCAAATTATTCCAATTCTAAAAAAAAAAGGTTTAAGACTATTACAACCTCTTTATCCTAGAGATGGTAAATCTGTCCTTACTTCGGCACTTGAAAGAGTACCAACGACAATTCCTCGTTATCAATGGGATAGTTCTGATCCACTATTATGCACCGAAGTTGTTTTTGGGACAGGAGATCTGTTTAGAACTGGTACTGCTGCTGGTCCTGGAACAATAAAAAAACAAAGAAATTCTGGTCAAGCACAGGTGAATCCAATGGGACCAACTCAATTTAGTCCCTTTAGATTAATACAAGGAGCTCAGGGAAGTTTAGGAATTGTGACATGGGCTACTCTTAAACTAGAATTGATGCCTACTAATCAAAAAGTTATACATTTTCAAACAGAAAATATTCAAGATTTATTGGATCTTCAACATGAATTATTAAAGTTTCGGTTAGGAAATGAATTGTTAATTTTGAATAATATTAATTTAGCCTGTTTAGTTAAACAATTACCTAAGGATATAGAAGAATTAAGTAGTTCCTTAGCTAGTTGGAATTTAATACTTATTTTATCTGGTCGTGGAAAATTAGCTGGTGAAAGAATAGCATACCAAGAGGGAGATTTAGGAGATATCATTAGTGATCTTAAACTTGAACATTTAGGAAGAAAAAGTATTATAAGTGATAGTGAGATTTTATATGCTCTTAATAGTTCGACTTCTTATCCATGGAGAAAAAGATTAAAAGGAAGTTTTCAAGATATTTTCTTTATTACTAATATAGAGAAAATTTCAGAATATATCAATTTAGTAGAAAGTGAAGTTTCTGAAGATCTTGGTATTTACATCCAAGCAATCAATCAGGGAACCTCATATCACTGTGAATTTGACATTTACTATAATCATGAAGATGAAGAGGTTCAAAAAAGCGTAAATAAAAAATATATGAACCTAAGTATTAAGCTCATGGATAAAGGTGCTTTTTTTAATAGACCTTATGGGTTATGGGCAAAAGAAGTCTTTAAAAGACATAGAGATTCAACGCAAATAGCTTTAAAAAAGGTAAAAAAGATTTTCGACCCAAATCATATCTTAAATCCCGGAGTTTTATGTTTTGATGACTGAATTGAGATTTCTAGGAATAAACAAATTTTAATTAATTTGGATTTAAATGATTTTCATTTTCACAAATGTTAAATATTGATTCTTTTATTATAGAGGAGTCTTAATATTATAATTTTAAATAATAGAGCTATTGATTATGGGTCCTACTGTCTTTTTAGTCGAAGATGATAATACACTTGTCCAAAATTTAAAAATTTTTATGGAGCTAAATGATGTTACATTAATTTCTGCTTTCAATGGAAATGAAGGGTTAGAAACTTTATCAAAACTTGATCATTTACCTGATATCATAATTAGCGATATATTAATGCCAAAAATGGATGGTTATGACTTCTACATGAAAGTAGCAGAAAATTCTGAATGGTCACGAATACCTTTTTTCTTTTTGTCAGGGAAAGCTGAACCTGATGATGTAAGATTCGGGAAAATGTTAGGAGCAGATGACTATATCACAAAACCATTTAAATCAAAAGAATTATTGAAAAAAATCAAAAAAACTATAAAAAACCACATCAAAATTAGTAAAGATTCCAAGATTTTGGAAGAAGAATTAAAGGAAATACTAAAATATGAGGAACCATCTTTAAAGAAATATAGGAGAGCAGATTTCTTTTATATTTATTTCATGACTTGGAATAATGAAAGCGAACCCATACTTAAGGATTATTATCCTAAAAATGAAATTCCTTTACTCAATCTCAAAGATCTCACTACTCAATTATATTCTACGTTAATAAAAATGTATAAATTCGAAGAATTATCAGAATCAAGCCAATTTACACTTAGAGTTGTAAGAGATCTAGTAGATGCTTATGCACTAGTAGATAAAAGAGATATGAGTTCCCAAACTGAAGCAGGAACATTTATGCTTTGTGCAATTACACCCAATTCGCATTATTTACAATCGAAAATGATTAGAGATATTCTTAGTAAAATCGCATCAAAGATACAAGCAAATAATGAGTGGAATATTAAGGAATATTGGGAACAATTACTAGAAATTGAATAGGTTTCTTGAAAATAACCTTAATTAAATTCTGAACTTGTGATTATTAAATAATCACATTTGAAATAATTAATAGATACTATTTTATTCAATTAATAATTACATTATTTCATTAAAATTGAGTAATTTACAATATAAAATAATCAATTTCTGAGAAATATTAGGGGAGTTTTTGCCTCAGTGAAAGAAGAAGAATATCAGCACATGATTAAACGCTGTCTACGCTGCTCAATATGTAAGTGGATTCCACAATTGCAAATTAAAAGTCAAAAATACGCAACAATTTGTCCTTCTATAGATCTGTTTAATTATCATGTATATAGTGGAGGAGGACGTATTATTTTGGCCCTTGCTTTGGAAATGGGAAGAATTAAGCCTTCAGAAGAAATACGGGATATCATCTATCAATGTACCGAGTGTGGGGGCTGCGCTGTATCTTGTAAGTTTCTAAACACTTTAGAACCACTTGAAATTATCGTTAAACTTAGAGAAAAGCTAGTTTCTTCAGGTTTTGGACCAATGCCAAAACAGCAACAATATATTGAAGCTGTGAAGAATAAACATAATCCTTATAATGAACCTCATGGAAAAAGATTAGATTGGCTCCCAAAAGATATAAAGTTAGATTCTAGTGCCAAAACATTATATTTTGTAGGATGCACTTCCTCTTACAGAAGGAAAGAAATAGCAATAGCAACTGCTCGCCTATTGAATGCTGCTAATTATTCCTTTAAAATTCTTGATGGTAATGAATTTTGTTGTGGAAGTCCTGTTCTTAGAACTGGAGACAAAGATTCATTTCTAACCCAATTGAATAAAAATATTGATATTATTGAACAGGAAGGAATTGAAACTGTTGTTTTTAGTTGTGCAGGGTGTTATAACACCTTTAAGGTAGAGTACCCTTTAGAAAGGAAATTTAATTTCAAGATAATCCATACAACTGAATTATTTAATGAGTTAATCGAAAATTCTAGATTACAATTGAAAAATCAAGTTCCCTATACTGTGACTTATCATGATCCTTGTCATTTAGGACGTAATTCAGAACAATATGATGAATGGGATGGAGATGTTTTAGATTTGATGCCTTTAATTTCTATCAATATGCCTGAGAAACCTAAAAGATCTGGAACTAACGGAGTTTATGAAGCACCAAGAGAGGCTCTAAAGAAAATACCTGGGTTAAAACTTGTCGAGATGGAACGAGTTAAAGAATTTTCATATTGTTGTGGTGCAGGAGGAGGTGTAAAATCAGCATTTCCAGAATTTGCCACTAAGACCGCAATAAATCGAATTGAGGAAGCCGAAGATACTGGAGCAGAAATCATTTCTTCAGCATGCCCATTTTGCTCCACAAATTTAAAAGATGGAATTAATGAGAAAGGTTCAAGTTTAAGATTTTATGATATAAGTGAGTTATTATTAATGGCACTTGATTCACCACCGAAATCTGTTAAGAAATCATCAACGGAGGTTACTTAGGTGGTCTTAGAGGAAGATATTCTAAAAGAATTTGAAGCAGTTGTAGGAACGGAAAACATTAATGATGGAGAAGTTATCACTAATGTGTATGCTTATAATTGGTGTATGGAAATAATTAATTATATGGAAGGTAAAGAACCAATACCATTCTCCCCGAAACCTAAAGCAGTCGTTTTACCATCATCTACAGAAGAAGTTCAAAAA
The DNA here is from genome assembly GCA_048940605.1 of Promethearchaeota archaeon. Taxonomy (GTDB): domain Archaea; phylum Asgardarchaeota; class Lokiarchaeia; order Sigyniarchaeales; family SOKP01; genus Loki-b32. The sequence continues at coordinate 19,442 of JBHLOJ010000022.1, read as the reverse complement.
CTTATAAAGTTATGTAACAAGCATAATATATCTTTTAAAATTCAGTCTACTGGCCTTGGACCCTGGAATCAGCCATCTAGTGAAAACTGTATTATTTTTGACATGCGAAGGATGAATAAAATCATAAAAATTGATGAACAAAATCTTTTTGCTGTGATAGAACCATACGTTAGTGGAGCCCAGCTTCAAGTTGAGATAATGAAATATGGTTTGAACTGCCACATGCCAGGAGCAGGTCCAATGGTTTCTCCATTAGCTAGCGCTACGAGCATGAATGGTCCGGGATTTACATCTCCTTCTACAGGACATAGTGCAAGAAATGTGTTAGCAGTGGAATGGGTTTTACCTGATGGAGAGATCATGGAACTAGGATCCTATGGCTTAAAAAATAATCCTGATTGGTATATTGGGGATGGTCCTGGTCCATCACTAAGAGGTGTCATGAGAGGATGGGCTGGTACAAAATCAGGACTTGGAGTCTTTACTAAGGTAGCAGTAAAATTATTTCCCTATCCATGCAAAACAGATTATAAAGTTAAGGGAATTTCTCCTAATTATGACTTTGATATCCCAGATTTCATGAAATTATATGTTATGGATTGCGGAAGTTTTAAGAAACTTGAAATTGTAATGTTAAGAGTTGAAGAGGAAGAAATATCATTTATGTGCAGCTTTTTATCTAGTTTTGCCGTAATGGCCATATTCTCCAATTCAATTGAAAGTTTGATGGATAAAATGGCAATAGGGAGGATGAAAGCCCCGCTAGTAGTATTAATAACTGCTCGTACAAAAAGAGAATTTGATTATAAACAGAAAGTAATGGATTTCTTATTAGAAGAATTAGATTTAAAAAACATTATAGGGAGGCTCTATACCCCCAATCCAATATTCTATGCTGAAGCTCTTCGTTCAAATTTAGGTTTACATGGTTTTATCGCAACTGGGGGTTTTCAGTCTTCGAAAGGAGTTGCGGATACTGCAAATGTATGTCTTCGTAGCACGAAATCAAACATTTCTTTAAAGCAAGAGTATATTAAGAATGGGGCAATTGCAAATGATTTTGGTGAGGGTACATGGATGACTTCGTACGAATCAGGACATTACTTTCATATGGAATCCCCAACCATGTTTGATCAAACCGATAAGAAGAGTGTTGAAGGAATGGCTGAATACATGGAAAAAAGCAATCAACTTGACTTACTAAAACATCTTGGTGCTCCCTTTTTTGTTGAAGGTAATCGAATGCATGAACTTTTCGGCCCCCATATGTCAAATTATCATATATGGTTAAGAAAAATTAAAGAAGCATTCGATCCTAATAATATATCTGATAGTGGGTTTTATATTTCAAGTTTAAAAGAATCAAATTAATAACGAGGTGTTAAATACAACGCCATATGCAATTTCAGAAGGATTGCAGATCTATTATGAGACTTTTGGTCAAGGGAAACCAATTTTATTAATACATGGTTGGGGCTCAGATTTGAAGCATAATTGGGTAAATACAGGTTGGGTGAAGGATCTCCAGTTAGAAAGACGTGTTATTGCTTTAGATTGTAGAGGTCATGGTCGGAGTGATAAGCCACATGATCAAAAGGCTTATAGCTATAGTATTATGGCCAGGGATGTTCTAAATTTGATGGATCATCTCAATATTGCCAAAACTGATATCTTTGGTTATTCTATGGGCGCTTTCATGACGATTCACCTTTTAGGGCATAATCAAGAGAGATTTAACTCAGTGATTATGGGTGGTATTGGTGAGGAAACTGAAGAAAGTAAGGATGCAGGATATATCGCTGATGCATTACGAGCAAAGGATCCATCACAGATTACTAATCAATTCGGACGTGCTTTTCGAGCTTTTATCGATTTAAACCCAAATAACGACCGAGAGGCACTTGCTTTATCCGCCCTTCAAATGTGGCCTGAAGGATATCCTATTCAGATCGGAGGTGTTGGATTAGCTGATGTAGACATCCCAGTTCTCATAATAAATGGCGAAGATGATGAGCCATATGTCAGAACTGATCAAAAACTCGCGAATACGATACCTAGTGCTAAATTAGTCAGAATACCAAACAAAAATCATTTCTCAGTTATTATCGACCCTCATTTCAAGAAGGAGATCTTAAGGTTTCTTCAACATCAATAGAGGTAAAAAAAAAAGGTAGAAAACAAAAAACTTAGATTAGGAGAATTAAAATGATAGAATCAAATAAAAAAAATATAAAAATAAGGGGTTTTGCAATCCTTATCAATAGTATTTTAACTCCTCTAAATACTAATGAAAAATTTAAAGAAAAATTCGGAAATACTAATGTAAAAATTCTTTTAAATGCCTTGAACTTAAATCATGCAGCAATTCTTATAATTGATAAAGGATTAATTAGGGTTGAAAGTATTCCAAATAAACCAAAAGAAAATTTGAAAAAGAGTAAGGCGGGATGGGACGCTTTTATAGAGATGGATACAGAAACATTCCTTGCTATTGTTATGAATCGACTTTCTTTATTTGGAGTGGCAAAAAAGTGGTTAACCCGTAAAATAAGAATGAGGGGAATAAGAAAATTGTTTATATTATTAAAAATAATAAAGTTTCTAACAAATTATAACGAGTAGATTTTTAATGAGTACAAAAATTAAAGAAGCCTGGTTAGGACCAGGTAGAAAGGATGGTCAAATTAAACCTATCACACCAAAAGATGATGCATTACATATCGATATAGAAAAGAAAGGAACCAGAGAATGGTGGTATTTTGATGCTCGCCTTGATAATGGTTATACCGTGGTAGGTTTTTTTCGCGCAAAACATGAACGAACAGGAAAAACAGGAGTAGAAATTACAATCTATAAACCTAATGGGGAGAAAATACAGAATGTTATTGATTATTCTCATTCTGATCTTAAAGCTTCTCGAGATATACCTGATATCCAGATTGGCAAAAACTTCATTAAAGTTGATTTTTCTATCAATGAACTACCAACCTATGAAATTTTCCTAGATGAAGGTGAATATGGACTTCATTTAAAATATACTGCGAAAACTCATGGTTGGAAACCGGGACATGGATATATTGAGTTTAGTAAGTCAAATCAATTTGGATGGGTTGTCGCTCTACCTCGAGCAGATGTTGAGGGAACTATTAAGGTTAACAACGAGACTATTCAGGTAAAAGGTATTGGATATCATGACCATAATTGGTTGAATTTTAACTTTGCCTTGATAATTGACTATTGGTATTGGGGTAGAATCTATTCCGAGAATTTTACTGTAGTTTTCGCTTATATTAAATGCAATAAAAGAATGGATAATTATCCAATACAAGTTCTTATGATAGCAAAAAACGAAAACATAATCCTTAGTACAGGGGATTATGAATTAGTTCAGGAAGATTTTGAATTTAATGATAAAGCAGGAAATAAATATCCAAAGTCTTTAAACTTTAATTTTGGTGATAACAATGAAATTATCCTCAAAGTTCAAGAGATAATAGATGCTGATAATTTACTTTATGAATTAGGACTCATAACACGTTTTTTAACGAAAAATATCTTAAGATTAAAACCAGGTTATTTTCGACTAAATTCTAAATTTGAACTCAAATTACAAATTGATGGGAATACTCAAGTAGAAAAAGGAACCACGCTTCACGAAATGGTTATTACAAAATAAAAGTATTCTACTTTTTTTCTCCCAATGCTTTTTTTGGGAATAAACGTTCTTTTAATTTCACAGTATTAGTATCCATATCATATTCTACTAATCCCACTTTAGCTAACTCCTGCACAGAATGTAATACGAAAGCACCTCCTATACCTAATGTTGTTTTTAACTCATCTCTAGTCATAACTTCTTTATCACCATGGAGTGTTAATAAGATTCGATAATGGGCTTGTCCTGCCCATATCTCTGAAACTAATACCGTATAAATAGAAAGCAAAGCACGAACTCTCTCAAAATTATATTCTGCTTCTTCTGCTTCTTCTGCAGCTTTCATAAATTTAGATAATTCAACCTTGACTTTTTGATATTCATCTAATAACTTCATTTGTTCTTCTGTGAGTGAACCAATTTTTTGATCCCTTTCCTGTTTTTCAACTTCAAGTTTCTTTGTTTCTTCTTCTAGTTTCTTCTTATCAATTTCTAACTGTTGCTTTTCATTTTCTAAAGAATTTTTTTCTTGCTCTAAGTATATTTTCTCATTTTCGAGTTTTTCTTTCTCTTTGCTAAGTTCTTCTTTATCACTTTCGAGTTTTAGTAAGGCAGTTCTTGAAGTTTCTAACACTTCAATAAATTCCTTAAAGCTCGCTTCAGCAGCTTTGATGGTTTCATCAAGACTACCCAAAGTTTTTTCTTCTCCCATTGGAATCACAATTTATTTTATTCACTTATTTTTATTATATTTATTCAATTAAAAGATTTTTCAAAATATGACTGAAGAGGATAATTTTCATCGTAAGACAAAACTTATTTTAGGGGTATCTGTTCCAGTTTTTATTATGGGGCTTGTATCTTTTTTTACTGATGTTTCTAGTGAGATGATTCAAAGCATTTTACCCTTCTTTATCATAGACCTAGTAGTAGAAAATCCTATTTTTATTTTAGGCTTAATAGGAGGAATTACAACTGCCATTGCTAACATATTGAAAGGAGTCTCAGGATGGATGAGTGATAAAATAAATAAAAGAAAACCTTTTGTAGTGGCAGGATATACCGTCTCTAATTTGTCAAAACCCTTCATAGGTTTTAGTCCTTCTTGGGAATTTGTTCTAGGTTTAAAAGCGACTGATAGAATTGGTAAGGGACTTAGGACATCCTCTCGAGATACTCTTATCTCCTTTTATGCACTTGAAAAAGGAAAAGCCTTTGGAATGCATCGTGCTATGGATACGTTTGGAGCTGTTATAGGAGCACTTTTAGCATCTCTTTTTTTATTTTGGGCGTGGAGCTATTCTGCAATAATATTTTTCTCTATATTTCCAGGCTTTTGTGCCATACTATTAATTTTACTTATTAAAGACGTCGATCCAACAAAATTGGAAGAAACTAAACTAAAATATTATGGTGTACCAAAAGTAGATAAGATTGATAAAAATTTCATAAAGTTAATTATAATTCTTGGCGTAATCGAATTTGCTAGTTTGGATATATTCTTTCTTCAAGCAAGATCTTTAGATTATATTTCTTCAGAGGAATCAAAATTCCTCTTACCTCTTTTTTACTTACTAACAAATATAATTTATATGTTATTTTCTCCTATAACAGGGTCATTATCAGATAAAATTGGACGTAAGCCAGTGATTGTAAGTGGATTATCAGTGCTGTTGATTTCTTGCATAATTTTAGCCTTTCCAATAAAAACTTCATTGTTTTCTCTTATAATTATCATCGTTATTTATGCCATCTATGGATTTTATTTAGCATCTGTAGATCCTATTTCAAGAGCCTATATTGCTGACTTAGCAGGTAAAAATAAGAGAGGTCGAGCCTATGGATACTATTATCTTTCTGTAGGACTTATCTCATTAGGAGAAGCTTTACTTTTTGGATTTATATATGATACATTTTCATTTACATTAGCTTTTCTATATACAGCGATTCTATTATTAATATTTCTTATTGTGTTTGTTATTACCGATTTTTCTAAAATTATTCAAAAAGAAAGATAATTCTTTTAATTTTACTTTTTTATATATATATTAATTTTTATGTGGGTGCGTTCCTTAATGAAAAAAAACTTATGTATTTCTTCTATTGATGTAATTAGGGAAGCAATTAAAAACTCTAATAAAAGTATGAAAGATTTCGAAGTGAATCCTAATATTTTGATTGTTTTTTCTGGTTTCCTTTTGAACTATTTAAGTAAAGAAGCTAATCTTAAAAAATGTGAGTGGTTAATGCCATTTCATCCCTACGCAGCACCAGAACAAATATATCGGGGAGAATTTCAAGATATATCAATTACGGTAGTAATCCCTCCGATGGGTGCTTCTCCAATATCATCAATTGCTGAAGATTTGATTAATTGTGGAGCAAGAACTATTTTATTAGTGTGTGGATCATGGGGAATTGGTGAAGATGTTAAATTATTCGATTATATAATTCCTACACATGGATTGGGTTTAGATGGAACATCAATAAGTTATGGTCGAGAAAAAGATGAAGAAACTCCCTTGAATGAAGTAGTTGTAGAAGCATTGATTGATGAAGCGAATAAAAATACTGAGAATTATCATATTGGGAAAAATTTTTGTAAGGAAGCGTTTTATCAAATAAATAAAGAGGAAATTTATGATATAAGAAAAAAGGGTTGTATCTCAATTGAAAATGGGGAACTTAATGTCCTCGCTACAATATGCAATCAATATAATATAAAATTTGGAGCAATTTTTTATAGTTATTACAATCCTCTTGAAGGTTGGAAAATTCCTTGGAATGACGATAAATATAAAAAGTGTGTGCAACTTGAAGGTGATATAGCTTTAGGGACACTTAAAAAATTGAATAAATAAAACAAATAGATTTTTCTATTTTTATTTTGTCCATAAATCAGCTAAATATAATATGACTTCGGCAGCTTTTTGTAATGCTAAAGTAGGGATATGTTCTTTTCTTGAATGAAACAATAATCCTCCTGTAAATAAATTAGGGGTAATTATGCCCATAGCGCTAAGTCTTGCCCCATCTGTACCTCCTCTAATTGGATGCATTATTACTTCTAAACCTGAATTTTGAATTGCTTGTTTTGCCAAATCAATAATCGTTTTCCTTTTTTCCAAAAATTTTATCATATTTTGGTATTGATGCAAGAAATCCACCTGAATTTCTAATCCTGGATATCTAATTTCATATGCATCCTTTAATTTATTAATATAATCCATCCGTTTGTGATTATTTTTTTCATCAAAATCTCTAATAATTACTTTTGCTGTGGCTTCTTCTGGACTTCCTTGGAGTTTGGGTAAATGGTAATAACCTTCTCTTTTTTCCGTATGCTGTGGTGATTCGGCTTCTGGGAGTTCACTAAAAAATCTACATGCTATTTCTATAGCATTTATCATTTTGTTTTTTGCATATCCAGGATGGATATTTAAGCCTTTGAATTTAAAGGTAGCTCGCCAAGCATCGAAACATTCATATTCTAATTCTCCCATTTGTCCACCATCAATAGTATAACATATTTTGGGAAGTCTTTTTTCATCTACTTTAGCTATTCCTAATCCTGTTTCTTCATCTGGTGTAAAACAAATAGTTATTGGTCCATGTTTTAGTTCAGGATATTTATTCCATGCAGCACAAGCTGTCATTATTTCTGCGACTCCTGCTTTATCATCTGTTCCTAAGAGAGTGTCTCCCTCAGATGTTATAATATCAAGACCAAGGTATTTTTCTAATAATGGAGAATCATCAAAATGTAATTTTAAGCTTTTATCTTGAGCAAATCTAATGACACTCCCGTCATAATTTCTATGAAGAACAGGTTTTACATCCTTTCCATTTACACCATAATACGTATCTAAATGAGCTAATAAACCAATGGGTGTTTTCTTTTCAAACCCTTCATTAGGTGGTAAAAATGCATATACAAATCCATATTCATCATGAATTATATCCTTTAGGTTTAGTGTTTTTAGTTCCTCTACTAATATTTTTCCTAAATTGAATTGGCTTTTTGTAGTGGGGATAGATTTCCCATTTTCATCTGAAGTAGTCCAGATTTTAACGTATCTTAAAAAACGTTCTACAGCATCATCTAGTAGAAATTCTTGTATCTCTTTCGAAATTTTCATATAAATGAAAATTATTCTTAAATTATAAACTTGAATAATCTCTTAATAAAGTGCAGGTGATTTGAAATTATCACTTTCCTTTATATTTTGGTTCTCGTTTCTCAAGAAAGGATTTATGACCCTCCCTAGAATCATCTGTTTTCATATTCTGATTAAATAAATAGGCTTCATTTTGTAATGAACTAGTGAGATCATTGACGAGTGAATAATTAAACATAGCTTTGTTGTAGCCAAAACATCTAGTTGGCATTTTTGCTATTTTTTCTATGAATTCTTTAGATTTTTCGTTGAATTCACCTAAAAGATACACCTTATTTACTAATCCAATCTTGAGTGCTTCCTTTGCATCTAAATGTCGTCCAGTATATACTATTTCTGCTGCTCGTGCAAAACCTATTAATCTAGGAAGAAACCAACTTGCACCATGCAACATACAAATTGCTCTCGTTATTCGATGATCTCCCATTTCTAAATTATCTGCTGCTAATCGAAAATCACAAGCAAGTGCCAACTCAAATCCAGCACCTAAGCAATATCCATGCAATAGAGCTATAACAGGTATTTGAAACTCTCTTATTAAGTAAATAAGCTTATGATGTGGTAATGAAAATTTAGGCTCGAGTGGTGTAAAATCACCCATATTTTCTAGATCATCACCTGAACAAAATGCTCTACCAGATCCATTAAAAACAATAGCCCCAATAGATTCATTTTTTCTTATAGATTCAAAAACATCTAGAATTTCCTCTATCGTAGGAAATCGTAAAGCGTTTAATTTGTTAGGACGATTGAGAGTTATAGTAAAGACTCCTGAATCAAAATTAACATTTATATCTTTATAATCTTTTTCTAGAATGATAATTCTCTCCTCCTTATTTTGATATAAAAATTATAAAATTATGAATATTGATTATTTGTAATTATATTTAAAGAAGATCAATTAGTTATAGCTTTTCAATGAAAAATGAAAAGTCTATGTTCTGTAAATTTTACTTAGAACAGTTAAAAGAAAGAAAATTAAAAAAAAATTTACCAAAATCCGAATTTCTCATCTAATTTAGGCCCAAATACAAGGAAGTAAGGAATCGCAAGATCTAATATCCCTGCATATAGATTAATTATGGGAGTAAAAATTAAAACTGCTGTTTTCCCTGTAATTTCTTTTAGTCCAAAAATCTCAAAAAACGGGGGCAGGGTAGCATAATCCAAGTTTTCTAATCCCCAATATGTAATAAAAAAGAGATAGTTCATAAATATCATCACTATGATTCTAAAAACTATACTCAATCCTCCGGTTATTACATAATATTTTGGATTCTTTAATTTTTTGCTATTAATCGTATCCCTTTCCCATAATTTTAGAATTAAATAAGGAATAATGATTAAAGGGATAGTAGCACAAAATTTAAAGAGAGGGCCGATCCAACCACTTGGATCAATAAGTAACAGACCAAAAGAGCCTGTTACACAACTTATAAAACCTGCATAAGGACCAAATACTAAAAAGCAGATGATCCATACCCATGATACCGGATCAAACATAGCTATTCCCCAATTCGCAATTCTGGTTGCATCAATAATTGGTTTGAGCGTAATTGCCATAACGGTAGATAATGCCCCAAATATAGCACCTCCAGCGACTTGTAATATCAACTCTGAGCTTTTTGATCTTACAACCTCAATTTCTCCTACTCTAGCTTCAGACATGTTATACTCTTAAATTTTTTGTTTATTATTACTTTTTGAGAATTGGAAATTCCTATTTAAATTTACGGGTAATAAAGATTTCTAATCTAGATGACTAAAATCGGCTATATACTGAAAATATTAAAGATTATTGTTAAAATATTTGAATAAAGATTATCTTTAATGTGAATTAACATATATAGATTATACAAAAATATTGCTCTTCTTTCTTATTAAAGTTATAATCTACCCATTTTTGGAGAATTAAAATTAAAATCTAATTTTTTTTTGCCAAATCTAATATATAAAATAAATCATTATCATTTTCAGAATATAAATGACCTAAATTCGCAACACACTTAAATTTAAATTTCTCATATAATTTTCTGGCACTTTGATTATTTTCATCAACAAAAAGAAAAATACACCTTGGTTTAATTCCAAGTTGGTTAAAATGTTCACAAACAGCTTCTATAGAAATTCTTAATAACTCAGATCCAATTCCTTTTCTTCTATAATCATCATAAACATAAAGCTCTTCAAACTCAACCACACCAAAATTAGGATCCTCTTTTGTATGCCATAACATTTTCCCAATTATTCGGTTTCCATCTTTAGCTAGAATTGTATTATTGTGGGAGAGATAACACTCGGCTCTGTTTTTCATTGTTTTTCTATCCTTAAAATGTTGAAAGCTTTCTGTTAATTGTTCTTTATCTGCTAATGTACCCTCTACAATATTGATGTCTTTCACTTTTATTTCAACAACTTTTTTTGTTTAGCATCTAATTCCAACCAATCGCTAATGTTCTTGAGTTGTTTTCTTGAAGAACTACATAAAATTTTTAAGAAAGGGAGTAAATTTTGAATGAAATCAATCTGTGAAATCTTATATTTTTTATTTAATTTCTCAATTAATTCTTTCTGAGTACCAGAAACAGAAAAATAACTCCCTGTACTATATCTTGGAAAAACAACTCTTCGAAATCCTTTCGCTTCAGGAGTCTCTTTTCTAGATAACGCAACCCCTCCCGCAAAAAGGTCAAAAAAATAAGGTAATAAACCCCAATATTGATTAATACGGATTCTGCCAAATATTTGATCTGCTAAAGAGAGGTTTTCATAAGCATTTTCAAGCTCTCTATTAGTTTTTATGAATGTTGGAAGATTTTCATTTACCCATTTGTATAAAAAATTATAGTCAACATCAGATTTATCTGTCAAATTTCGAGCTTCTCTTAAGGAATTGACTTGGAATAAATCTCTTATTAAAGTGAAAATTTCCTCTAAAGAATCTCTACGTAGGCTAAGAATAAATTCTTTAACATCTCCTTCTAATTTTCCTTGACTAATTCCTTGAATATCATTTATTACCCCGCGCAAATCCCCATTATTCTTTTCAATAATTAAATCTAAATCTTCTTCTTTGAGTTGTGATATATTCTCGTTTTTAAGTATGTTGTGTACAATTTTTAATACTTCTCTTTTGGGTAATGGATGGACTTCAAATCTACGAATTTTGTTATATAATGATTGAAGACTTGTTTTATATTCGTTTGAACACATTATAATAGGAAACTGAGTATTTTGAACTAAATCGATAATAGTTGGTACGGCTCCCCTATCTTGGACTCCGTAAATTCCATCTACTTCATCAATAAGAATCAATTTCTCTTTAGTTTCAGTTATAAAATCCATTATACCTCGTGATTTAGTAGTTTCTTTCAACTTTTTCTCTAAGGTTGCCCTTGTTCGTGTATCAGATGCATTTGTTTCTATAACTTCCATATTTAAATCATTTGCTAAAGCAAATACTATTGATGTTTTTCCAATCCCGGGAGGACCTTCTAAGAGAACTGCTGCTTTTTCTGAGTTAATTTGAATATAATCTTTTTGCTCTTTTTCTATAACTGTTTTATTATGCTCCCTTATCTTAGCATTTTCAGTGTTGACTCGTTTTCTTTCATTAAAGAAATTCTTAATAAAGCTGATTAATTCTTCATCCAGTTTTACTCTTTGACCACTTACTCTCGCAGTAGGTAATGCCATTTCATTTAGGCTTTTAGGTCGGTACTTTTCAACCCAGTTGAGCTGACTTTCAGTTTTTTTTGCTATTAAATTCACCTACAAATATTGACTAAATAAACAAAATTTAGATAATAAAGCAGATATTTGAATGTCACTATCTCTCCCATCGAGTGCCCTAAAATCAGCTTCAGCTATCAGATTAATCATTTCACACCTCACATATCTGCTTAGTGGTAATTTATTAATCTCATTAATTAGTAATTTAAATAACTCATGAGGTGTATATTTGTAATTATCGAGAATTTTACGGGCTAACTCTCTTGACTTTGGAAAATCCCCCTTCAATGATATTAATAAAATGCTTCTTACTAGATCATTTTGAAATTTATGAGCATTTTCATATAAGACATTTTTATCAATTTTATTTCCAGTAACACTGATTAATTGTAATAGATCTATCGCTTGAGATATTCTACCTTCAGAAATATTATACAATATTTCAATACTTTCATCAGAAAATTCAAGTGATTCATTATTGGCAATATCTCTCATTAATTTTTCAAAATGCTCAAATTTAACTCGAGGAATTAAAAATATCTGGCATCTGCTTACTATTGGATTTATAACACTTGAAATCTTTGTTGTAATTAAGATCATTCGACAATTAGAACCATAAACCTCCATTAATCTTCTAAAACCTTGTTGGTTACTCCCTAAAGCTTCAAAATTTTTTACAACTAGTATTTTAAAAGGTGAAGTCCCTAAAACTTTCAATTGAGCAAAGGGTTTTACTTTAACTTGGATAAATGCTGGTGTTGTAATTCGTCTTCCTGCAATACTCCCTATTTTACTCGTGGATATATATGCTTCTGACCTTGCCTGCTTTCTTTCTTCTTCATTCAATGGAACATTTGCATAAACTAATTTAAAGTTTGTGCCAAATTCTGTACCTAAGAAATCTTTTGAAAATAAGGTTGCAAGGGTAGTTTTTCCAATGCCTTCAGCCCCAATGAAAAGTAAATGAGGGAAATTTTTCTGGATTATAATATTCTTTAAAGCCTTTTTAATCTCTGTTCGACCACAAATTTGGTCTAAGTTCTCTGGGTAGTATTTAATTCTCCAAATAGGGATTTCTTCAGTCAAAATTCTAATTTCTCATTTTTTAATTTTTTCTATAATTTCGGCTAGAAGTGCTGATACTTGGATAATTTCATCTGCTCCTTGACTTATTCGATAATCTATATCGGCAATAAAGGATCTTAAAGCGGCTAACTTATTAGGATCTATATTAATATCTGATAACGTATCAGTTAATTGTCTTATAAAATTCCGACTCTCAATTGTTTCAATCGAATTTATTATTTCCATTGATTTCATAAAATCTTTATTCTTAAGAGCTATCATTAATTTATCCATAGTTCTTTCATCCAAAAAACCAGAAACCTTTAAAATCTCATTAAAATCTAAATTATTTAATAGTTCAAGAGCAACAGCCATTTGAAGAGTATTGATTGCTTTTCTTAAATCTCCCCCTGAAATGAAAAATAGATGTTCATAAAGTTTTTCTGCCTTATGCTCTGGTATCTTCAGTTTTTCTTGTTCGACAATAAATTTTAATCTCTCAATTATCTTTTCCTTAGGTAATTTTACAAACCTAAATACAGCACATCGAGAGATGATTGGATCTATAATTCGATTTATATAATTGCATAACAATATAAATTTGATATTAATTGATGCTTTTTCAATGATTCTTCTGAGAGCTTGTTGAACCTGACTCGGAATATTATCAGCTTCATCTAATATAACGAATTTTAAAGAACCATTTTTAGCAAGATTCTGATTTACAAAATTCTTTAACACATTTCTTACAAAATCTATTCTCACGGTATCAGAAGCATTCAATTCTAAGAGATTGGTGCTCATTTCCTCTTCTTTAAGGAAATTTTTTACAATTATTAAAGCAGTGCTAGTTTTCCCAGTCCCCGCAGGCCCTGTAAAAATCATATGAGGCATATTGTTATTCCGAACAAATTTCTTGATATTGTTAATAGCGAGGTTTTGACTTACAATGTCAATAAATGACCGAGGACGATACTTCTCTACCCAAGGTATCTCTAAGCCCATTTTCTCAATTTAAATTATTCTAAATTTAAAAGTTAAAGAATTTATTTTCTTACTTTAATGGTATTCTATTCGCTGTCGCGAGTTAGGTCTAACTCTAAGACCTCATATACTTTTTTAAAGTTCATCTTCTCATATAAATTTGAAGCCTCTACTGCTTTTTCTTTTATATTCACTTTTACTTTTTCAACCTTAATTCTCTTTAAATGTTCTAATGCTTTTTCTAATAGAAGATATCCAGTACCTTTACTTCGATATTCTTCCTTTAAGAAGAATTGTTTAATATATCCCTCAGATGATCCTAATGGATCTATACGAAGCTCTGCAATAATCATTCCTACCACAGAATTATCATCTTCATCAACAGCAATGAGAATTCCATGACGTTGCAGAGGATCAAAAAGACGACGTCTTATACCCCAATCAAAACGTTTCGGATCAAACTCTTGCCCCAATCCCACTACTAATTGTTTAGTTAATTCTTGTAAAGCCTCTATCTGATCAGGATTGGCGATTTCTACGCGGATTTGCAAAATTTAACCACCTTATTTATCCAATCATTGTAAAATAAATTCTAATACAATAATTATTGATTCTTTGAAATTAAAACTTTCCTAACTTATAATTAATAATAAACTCACAATATAATGTTTTCTTATTAAGAAATTAAGATAATTATTTGGTTTTAAAATTTGATATCATTTTAGAAGTTTAACTTAAATAAAATTTAAAAAGAAAATGTAATTCAAAAAGTCTTAAGTTAGAAATGGCGAGCAGACGTACCATCCCAAGCAGTTACATCTTTGTTTACCCAACCACATTTTGGGCATTTATCTGGAAGTTCCCAACTCTCTAGGGCTGGATGGATACGGCAATACAAACCTCCACAACTCTGACAAATTAAATATTTAGCTCCACATCCTGCGCACATTTTCAATTGTCCTTGCTCCACAAACGGAAAAGCTCTTCGCATCCATTCATCGTGGGCCAGACTGAAGGATTCTTTTCCGCACACAATACAATGAACTCCATCTTCTTGATGAGCCATACAATCACATTTTTATTAATTCTTTTTGAATAAAAGCCTATAAATTTAGAATTTTATACTTTTTTTTATTATAATAATAAAATACTAAATTAAAAATTAAACGATTTCGAAAGATTGATCGTGATTTACTATTAATTGATTGGTAGTAATACTTTTTTGAGGAAATAATTACTATTTCATCATAGATTATTCTCCTATTGCTTTGCATGAAATTCCATAACTAAGCGAACTATATCTGCTTTTCGATAAGAAGTTTGTAATTTAATATTATTTTCATGGCAAAATTGTTTTAATTGTTTTACTGTCCATTGTTTAAAATCAGATTTATAATTTTTAGATTCAGATTTTTCGGATTTATCGATGCTTTCTAAAACCTCAATTGCCTCAACTTCACTTAGCTCTGTGTTAAAATGAATCCGGAGCTTATGACTCTCAAGTTCAATAGTTTCCTTTGGAAGAGATGAAATTATTTCCCATTCTTTTTCTTCAACTGACTTATTAAAGATTTCCGACTTTTTTGTAATCAAACCATATAACATATTATTACCTATAAGTATATTCTTGCGCTTGAAGTGTTTAGGAACATCAATTTTTAAAACTTTCTCTAAAATTTTATTAAATTTTTCTATCTTTTTCAATTTCTCATAAGAGAGTGTTTTAGTTTCATTTCTATCAACGTGTTGATAACTATAATCTTTAAATTGCACTTTTCCGGTATTTTGGTCAAAATTGGGAGCAATTTCTTCTTTCTTTGCCTCAAAAGGAGTGTTAAGAACTTCAGAATCTATCATAATTGGAATCTTTTGAAATCCAAAAGTATTAAGAAATTCATTTGTTTCATCCCCTTGATCAATAGATATAATTTTACATCGATGAAATTTTGATGAATTCATTAATTCTCTTTGTAATTCTGAAGCAACTCTTGATGCTATGAATTTTTGTCTTACAGAAGATGAGATTCCTTTCCAAATATAAATTCTTCTAAGCCCTTCCTTAATAATTATAGCAACTTGTGAAGGTTGTAATACCTTCATTCCATTATTCTGACGAAATGTTTCTTCGGTTATGTTTAATCTGAATTCTTCTCCATTGTCCTTCACTTTGAAAATCATAAAATCAGTAAAAGTTTCTAACATCTGTCTTCATTTATTTTGGGATTTTAATCTCATTTCTTGAATTAATTGGGATATAAAATCAAATAAAATAAGAGAGAGTCTCAAATTAATATAAAAAAATTAAAAAAGAAAAATAAAAAAGTGAAATTATATCTACATTTCTAATTTTTTTGTTTTATTACTGGAGATTTTTGGATTAACTTTTTCTAATTCTCCAATCAATTGGAATGTCTTATCATCATTTAAGGCTTCACTAAATTTTATGAGAATTTCTTTACTTCCTACGAACAAGCCTTTTCTCTTTAAAGGTTTTCCATCCTCTTTAATAGGATTTATCTCTAAGAATAGAAGTGCCGGTCTTGTTTTTGTAGCAGGAACTTTGACAACGTTCACTCCTTCAACGGGGGTGTCCATTTTTTCCCAATCTTCTCCATTTTTCAGGTGTTCTTTTAATTGTGTTTGAATATCTGCCATGATAAACCTATATCCATTTATACATTCTATATTTAGTTTTGATTTTTATTAATAAATCCATGTGTGTTACATGTAACACATAATACATATATAAAAATTTTTGTATTAAAAAATAATCTCACAACTACTTAGAAGTTTTAATTTATTGCCAATTTCTAAAACTCTCATAAAATTTATTTCATTTTGATTTTTTTTAAAAATCAGAACATTATGTCGGATTTCTTGGGGTTGATTTCTATTGAAAAGCTTAAATATTACACAGGTGATATTATTTGTATCAATTAAAAAATAAATTAAAAGGTGAATTTTATGAAATTAATTTCTGTTAATCTCCCTGAGTCCTATTTAAAAGTCTTGGAAATACTTGTCGCAGAGGGAAAGTTCCCCAATAGATCAGAAGCTATCCGAGTCTCAATTAGAGATTTAATTAAAACAGAATACCTAATTGAGGAATCAATTGAAAGAAATGTTAACCCTACTTCAATAGGGTCTGAGATAGCAAATGAAGTAGAAGAAAAGCTATTCACTTAATTAGTTTTATTTTTTTATAAAATTTTTTTTCATTACTGTTTTCAATAAATAATGATAAATAATAAATAATGAGGGATTGAATACAATATAATTAAAATCTTATTTCTAAAAATTAAGTTTTGTTAGTCTTTACTCCCTCCCAATAGATCTAATACTTTTTTTCTTCTCTCTTCTCTTCTAGCCTGAATTCTGGCTTTTAAAATATCAGTTTCATCTATATACTCTTTTTCTTTTGGTTTTTTACCTAATCTTTCCTGTAGGATTCCAATTTTATCATC
>JBHLOJ010000022.1:0-2264 GCA_048940605.1 Promethearchaeota archaeon | reverse complement strand
ATATCAGTTTCATCTATATACTCTTTTTCTTTTGGTTTTTTACCTAATCTTTCCTGTAGGATTCCAATTTTATCATCAATTTCTTTAACATATTTCTTGCTGATCTTAAGATCTTTGAGGTGAAAAATAGATTCTTTCAATTCTGAAATTGCTTTCATAAAGCGATTATTAATTAACGATATTTGGGCCTTGTCCAATGCAAGATATGCTGCTTTAAATTTTCCTATGTCATCTATAAGATTTAAAGGTTCTAATGTTATTAATGGGATTTCTGTTTGATTTTTTACCTTATTAAGAATATTATTTATTCTCTCAATTTCATTCCTATGTTCTGATTTATCTAGTTTTTTAATCTCCCTGGTAATTATTAGTATTCCTTCATTGTATTTGAAATTCTCAATTAGCATTTCTGCTCTTTCTATTTCTTTTAAAATTTTTCTATCGAATTCTTCTTTTGCTAGCTTACGTTTTTCTTCTTTTTCTTTCTTTTTATGCTCATCTAGTTCTTTTTCTACCTCCTTTTTTAATAGTTCCATTTCCCATTCCTCTTCAGCTCTCTTCTTCTTTAAATCTTCAAATATTTCATAAGTTTGTCTTTCTCTTTTTAGTTTAAACAGAAGATCATTATTTATACGAGAAACTTCTCGTTTCCATGAAATTTTATCAAATAATTTACGTGCTTCAATATATTTTTCATAAGCTTCGTCGAAGTCTTTATTATCTAATAACCTAGTACCTTCTTCTAGTACTTTGTAAGCTTTCTCTGAAATTTCTCTTTCCCATTCCTTCTCACGTTGTATTTTTAAAACTTCTTTTCTTTTTTCTTCCTGTTGAAGCTTTCTCAATTCTTCAGCTTTAGCTAATTTTTCTTCCAATTTTTCTTCGATTCTCAATTGTTTAGCCTTTCGTTCTTCAATTGCAGCTTGTTCAAGTTCAATAGATTTCTGTTTTTTCTTAATCATTGCAATAGAATCATTAACCATATTGATACCTTCCTGCCAGTTGATTTGGGAAAAGATTTCTCCACCTTCTTTGTAAAGATCAATTGCTTTAGAAAAATTATTTTGTTTCAATTCATTCTTTGCATTATCCATAAGACTGAATGCTCTGTCTTTTGCAGTTTCAAATTCAATTACCTTTTCTTCTTTTTCAAGGAGACTTTCTTTTCTTTTTTGCAGTATTCTTTCTTGTTTTTTCTTTGCTTGTTCTAGTAATTTTTGTTGCATTAGTTGCTCGTCTTCTCGCTTCTTTGCCTTCTCAATTTCTAAAGAACGTAATCTTTTGTCTTTCTCTAATTTTTCCTTATAAAACTGTATAGTATTTAGAAGTTTCATTGATTCTTCCATCCAACCAATTTCTTCAAAAGATTTTCTGGCTTCTCGATATATTGTGAGAATTTCCTTATAAGGGGGAACTTGTTCAAAAATACCCTCCTTAATTTTTAATTCATAATCTTTTGCCATTTTTTCTGCTTTATGCATTTCATTAAAGATCTTTTCTGCCAGTTTTTCTTCATCTTTCTTCTTTTTCTCAATTTCTAGGATCCTTTTTTCTTTAGCAAATAGTTCTTTTTCAGCCCCAGTTTTTGCGACCATTAAATCTAATTCTGGTTCTTCTAATTTCTTTTTTTCTATATCTCTTAATTTTTCATCTCTCTCTTTTTTCTCATTATAAAAATTGATGGTATTAGTCAATCGACTAGCCTCATCATTCCAACCAATTTCTTGGAACAATTTTTTGGCTTGATTATAGTTTGCTATAGCCTTCTCATAAGGACTCTCATACAATAAGACGTCAGTTTTTATATTTACTTCATAGTTTTTCACCAGTTTTTCAGCTTCCTCAATAAGAGTCATAGCTCTGTCTAATAATATATCTTCCTTTTTGTTTTCTGCACTTTTCTCTTTTAATTTGTCAGGTCTCACTGGTTTAAATTCTTCTTTTACTTTATGCATTTCTTCAAGTTCTTTCTGTCTCTCAGCTTTTTTAGCTTCAACTTCACGTAATATTTCACTTTTCTTTAATTTTTCTTGATAAATTTTAATTTGGTTAAAATAAATTTGTGATTGTTCTATCCAACCCTTCTCTAGCAATTGATTTTGAATTTGTCGATAGATCTTAATAATTTCAGGATAAGGCGTCTGTTCAATAATTTCTCCCTTCTTGAGGGCTTTTTTCAGCAAAGAGTTATATTCTCTCTCCAATTTCTCTGCTTTATTAACCATTTCTAATATAGATTTTTGAAACTCCTTTTCTTCCTTTTT
>JBHLOJ010000139.1:5892-7276 GCA_048940605.1 Promethearchaeota archaeon | reverse complement strand
AGGGGTTATTGGGTCATAGGCTGTGATAATATGAATAATCGCAACGATAAAACTCTGTATTGAAACTGAAATTCTTAAAAAGAAGTTCCTAATACCTATTAACGTTGCTTCAAGGTGTTTTTTAGTATTTACCGTTATCTCATCATATGTATCAGCTAAAATAGGTGACAACATGATCATAAACATTGCACTGGTAAATCCACCAGTGATACTTACAATATAGTATCCCAATACATCATTAATAAACATATACATCAAAGAATTAACACCAATTAGCAATAAACCTATAATATATGTAGACGAATGACCAATTTTTTTTGCAACATTAATCCACAAGGGTAAGGATGATATTGAACAAATCACCATTAAGGTAGATCCTATTGATCTTATATCTTGTTCTTCTTCAAGGACATCATCAACAAAATTTACAGAATTCATACTTACAAGACCCATTGCAATCATGAATGAAACATATGTTGAAACAGCCAACATAAAATTCTTTTGTTTAATACCCATTTTCATTGTTTTAAAAAATGAAATTCTTTCTGCGGTTTGATATCCTAAGATAAAACGTTCTTTCATTTCATTGGATTCTTTTGAACCGGGAAGAAATAACATAAATGAAATAATCATAAATATTATACTGAAAAGTGCCGCGTAAGTAAATGTTGTCGGATTCCCTGGGATAATAATTTGCGACCATATTACTACTGCAAAGTAACTAGCGAAAAAAGTGAAAAGTTGAGTCAGCAGCCCCGCTTTTCTTCTAACAGTGTCTCCTCGAAAATGCGCGGCAAAACCTCCAAAAGAATGAGTTTGCAGAAGTGATAGTGAGGTGTCATATAATATTACAATAATTAAATAGTAAATTAAAATTGTAAGTGCACTTTCAATCCCAGTAATTTCTGGTGGGGTGAAAAGAAGTACAAAAAAAAGTATTACTGGAATTCCTCCAATGATAATCCAAGGAGTATGAAATCCCCATCTTTTTGTCCATTTCATTGGTTTATCAGTAAAATAACCTATAAGGGGGCCACTAATCATGCTCCATATTGTGAATATAGTATTTGTAATCGCTAAATATATTGGCCACAATGAAATTATGCTGACTAAACCAAGTTCATTTTCATAGAATGTCCATACATAATTGTTAAAGGCAATGATTAAAAATGTGTTGAAAAAGTATCCTGCAGAAAACAGTATCATCTTCAATGTTGATGCTTCTTTTAGATTTCCATTTTCAGAACTTTCATTAGAAGAAAGCAGTTTATTCTCTCCCTAAAATTTTCATGTAATATTGTATTTTACTTAATTATTTATTAAGTTTTATAGAGTATTAAAAAAATTTTATTAATATATGATAGAATCTAATTAAATTATGAAT
>JBHLOJ010000139.1:0-5792 GCA_048940605.1 Promethearchaeota archaeon | reverse complement strand
CTTAATTATTTATTAAGTTTTATAGAGTATTAAAAAAATTTTATTAATATATGATAGAATCTAATTAAATTATGAATTTTATTTTATAGAACATTAAGACAAATTTTAATAATATATGATAGAATCTAATTAAATTATGAATTTTATTTTATAGAACATTAAGACAAATTTTAATAATAAATAAATGAATTTCATATTAAATTTGGATGAGATTGCTTAAAATAGGCTAAATTAAAAGGAGGGATAATTTATTCGGTTACTTGAATATGAAAGTAAAAAAATTTTCAAAAGTTTTGATATTCCATTAGCAAAGAATGTTATTATCGAAGAAGTAGAAGATGTAGAAGAAAAAGTAAATCAATTCACATTTCCTGCAATTATTAAATCTCAAATTGCAATTGGGAGTAGAAAAAAAGCGGGATTGATAAAGATTGCGAATTCTAAAGATGAAGCTATTTCACTTTGTAAAGAGTTTTTTAGTAGGGAAGTTACGGGGTTCCATGTAGAAGCGATTCTTATAGAAGAATTGGCTCAAATTGATCATGAGTATTATTTTTCGATCGCTTTAGATGCCTCAGGAAGACAATTTTATATTATTGCTAGTAAAGAAGGAGGAATCGACATTGAAGAAGTATCAAAAACTAATCCTGATGCAATTATAAAAGAAAGTTTTACTTTAAAGGATGGTTTATCAGAAGATCTTGCAACTAAAGTTTCAAAACAGTTGGGATTTACAAAAGAAAACTTGGATTCTGCAATTTCTTTATTTAAAAAATTATGGGAAATTACTAAGAACGTTGAGGCACAATTAGTCGAGATAAATCCATTAGTTCTTACTCCTTCTGGATTGGTAGCTGTTGATGGTAAAATGATATTAGATGATGATACAGCATTTCGGCAACCAATTGTCCAAGAATTACAAATTAAAAAGCTCTCACCTCTAGAAAAATTAGCGAAAGAAGCGGGATTTTCATTTGTAGAGCTCTCAGGTGAAATTGGTATTTTGGCGAACGGAGCGGGATTAACAATGGCATTATTGGATGTTTTATCAGAACTAGGCTTAAAACCTGCAAATTTCTTAGATGTTGGAGGTGGAGCAAGTAAAGAACGAGTATATAAGGCTCTAGAATTACTTTTTAAAATGAATCCAAAAGCTGTTTTAGTAAATATTTTTGGTGGAATTACTCGTTGTGATGTAGTTGCAGAAGCTATAATTCAAGCTTTACAGGATTTTGAAGATACGCCACCAATGGTGATAAGATTAATTGGTACAAATGATAAAGAAGGAATTTCACTTCTTAATGAGGCAGGAATTACAGCTTTTCAAAATGTTTTGGATGCAGTACAAAAAGTTAAAGAGGTGGTTGGGGGATAAAATGTACATCAGTGAAAACTCTAAGGTTGTAGTTCAAGGTATCACTGGCAATCAAGGAATGTTTCATACTCGATTAATGTTAGAATATGGAACTCGTATAGTTGCAGGAGTTACACCAAATAAGGGAGGACAAGTTGTTTATGATGTCCCTGTTTTTGATAATGTAGAAATGGCAGTAAAAGAAACTGGTTGTGATACTAGTATTATATTTGTCCCAGCACGATTTAGCTTTAATGCGGTTAAAGAAAGTTTAAATGCAGGAATTAAAATAACGTGTGTTATTACTGAAAATATTCCTGTTTTTGACATGATTAGATTAACTGAAATGGCCTATGCACGAAATTTGCATATTGTCGGACCAAATTGTCCTGGTATGTTGATTCCAGATAAAATGAAATTAGGAATCATGCCCGGTGATATGTGCCATTATGGCAATGTGGCAGTTATCTCAAAAAGCGGGACCTTATCTTATGAAATAACAAAAGCAATAGGAGACACGGGAATTGGTGTTTCTGCATATGTTGGAATTGGGGGAGACCCTGTTCGTGGGACTACCATGATTGAAGCCGTAGAATATTACTCTAAAGACCCAAAAACTAAGCTTATTGTCTTAATTGGTGAAATTGGTAGCGATGAAGAAGAAAAAACAGCTGAATTTATTAAAGAAAATGTATCAAAACCTATAGTCGCTTATATTGCAGGGAAGAGTGCCCCTGAAGGTAAGCGAATGGGCCATGCTGGAGCAATTATCTCAGGTGATTTCGGTACAGCTCAAGGTAAAATTAGAGCTCTCACAGAAGCAGGCGCTCGAATTGCGGAAACTCCCTGGGATGTACCAAAGCTAATCGGAGAAATACTTTAATTAGAATTTTCTCATTATTTCTAATTAAATTATTAATGATAATTATCTTCGATACACCTAGATAATATGATGATTTAGCAAATATTAATAATTTTGAAATAAAATTTATAGAAATCAAATAAGTGAAATTTATTGAAATATGAATCTGTAAATTTAGTGTAATGAACTGCATTTAAAATCATATTAAAATTTAAACAAATGAGATATATATCACTATATATTCATGGATTATCATATAAGTTATATTAACTAGTAAAATTTCTTACTATTAATACGATCATAACTTTTAAATATATAATTATATTTGAGAATATAGAAAAATATATTTACTATAAATAAAATAAATTTAATGAGAAGATGTTACACACAAGACAAAAAGGAAAAATACAGAAACGAATATTGAGAGTAAATCTCATATTGATAATTGCTCCAATGATTATTTTATCAATCTTTGCTTTTTCTCAGATCAGTGCTTTAGGAGGAACCATTGGGCAAGATGCAAAAAACAGAATTAAGATAGAGGGATTCAAAGCGCTTCAAAACAAATCAACTGATGCAGCGAATTATGTTAATTCTTGGTTTGATCACATATCAATTGATTTAAAACGAATAATAAGTTATAATGAAGATTTATTTAATAATAGAATAAACATTTCAGAGACTAGACCTTCTTATCATCAGTCTGGAATACCAATTCTTCCCAAATTACTCTATTCAAGTAAATATAATAATTATATAAATACAACTTTTTCGGATTATACAAATAGTACTTTAATTAATATGTTTGTAAGTCAATTGATAAATAAATCTGCTTATCTAGATTATATCTTTAGTCCTATATACGAATCTAATAATGTTTACATAACATTAATTGCAAGTTATGAAGACGGTATCACACGAGTCTTTCCTTTTATTAATAATTCGAGATCTATAAGCCAAAACATGAATACTGAAGAATGGTATAATATTACTAAAAGTTTAGAAGGTCAAACCTATTTTGGAACTGTTAATCAATCCTTAATTGGACCTGCAATATTAATATCACAAGCAGCTCTGTATGATAACAACAGTGTTATAGGATGTTGCAGTATTGAGGTCGAATTATCTTCACTACGAGAATATCTGAGCCAAATAAAAGTTCACGAAACTGGATATACTGTGATGATAAATAAAGTTGGTAATGCTATTATTCACCCTGATGTACCAAACACAAGTATAGGGTCTCCGATTGTAGATTTAGAAGTAAATACAACTGATTTTTATTCAATTACAGATAATATCATTGATGGAGAGCGTGGTATAGATACTTTTGAAAAGAATGGTCAGACATGGATTATATCATATACTCCTATTGGAAAGGGAGGTTATTCGATTGCTACAATCGTTCTGTATTCAGAAATAATTGAATCAGGAATTAATCTACAAAATTCTATTTCCGCTTTAAACATACCTATGATTACAATTTTTATCATTGTTTTAGTAATTTTATTCTGTATAATCATTATTGCTATTTTGATGATGTCAAAAAGAATTACCAGGCCAATTACACATTTAACTGATTCAATTGATAATATGGTTAGAGGTGATTTAACTAAAGAAATTCCAATTAAAAGAAAGCGTAGAAGTAATGAAATAGGTGTTCTTGCACAATCATTTCAAGCTCTGCTAATCACAATGAGATTAGGAAATGAAAGTTATTATCAAGGTGATAATTATCTCGCCTTTAAGAATTATTCTGCAGCTTTGCAATTATTTAAAACTACACAAAACTTAAAGGGACAAGGTATATGTTGGAATAATTTAGGAAATATATTTCGTAATTGGGCTGAATTTGACAAAGCTAAAAAGGGTTATGATAAAGCTATAGAAATTGCGAAACAAACAAATGATAAAGCAGGATTAAGTTCAAGATTAAATAATAGAGGACTTCTTTTCCTTTCAGAGGGAAACTTTGGTTCAGCAGAAGATGATTTTATAAATGCTCTCAAAATAGATGAAAAAATGATTAGCAGTGATAGAATTGCTACTAGAAAGCGAAATCTTGGTATATTAAATCTATTAAAAAATAATTTGGATAAATCAAGTAAATATCTTAATGATGCTATCAATATCGATTCAGAATTATCCTTTAAATCCAATCTTGCTGAAGACCATTTTCAAATTGGACGTTTGGAACTTGTGAAAAAGAATGTTGAAACTGCTGTTCAAAATCTTGAAACAGCATTAAATATAACAGAAGAATTTGGGAATTATCCATTAATGATGAACATCTTAAAATTACTTATCAATATTTATGATGAACAGGATAATACTGTCCTTCTACACAAAACAGAAGCAAAGTTAGGCAAAATCAGTGATATAGTTATACGGAAGAAAGACGTTATCTTCGTAATTGATCAATCAGGTAGTATGGGGGAACAAAACAAAATTAGAGCTGCAAGAAAAGGAGCAAATGAAGTATTTGACACAGTTATTAACCCTGCAGATAATATCGCTATAATTGGATTTCATTCTGAAGTAAACCATATCTTATCTTTAACTAAAAAAGGAGGAAATGTTGAAAAAATTCAGGAAATTTTTAAAGATATTAGAACTACACCATACCAAACAGCTTTCTACGATGCTCTAGGATTAGCTATTGAGATGTTAAATAATTCACCAATGGAAAATCAAAAATGGATAGTTGCTCTTACTGATGGACTTGATAATTTTAGCAAGAAATATTCAGCAAGAACACTTTCTCGATACATTACTACACTTGATTATCCCCTTAATATCATTCTCATAGGTGTTGGGCGAGAACTTAGAGAAGTTTTTACAGAAATGAATTTAATTGTCAATTCATCAATTCGAGGTAAATACATACCAATCTATTCTGAACAAAATCTATCAAAATTGATAACAGACGCTTTTAAACTGGTTAAAGAAATTATGGCATCATCAGAAATAGAAGGATTTACTCCTGAGGAGAAGTAAGAAGTGATGAAATATGAAAAGTGAAAGAATTAAAAGAATTGGTATAAGGGAAGTGATTTTGTTGAATTTTGCGTTATATACAATCATTTCATTAGGAACTGTAGCAGCAATATCAGCAATATTTATTGGAGTTATAAATAATACAACTTCAAATCAGGTGATAAATACTTTAGAAACACAAGTTAAATACGATATGGAAAATAAAACATTCAGTAATTCTCTTATTATTCAATCACAATTAGAAAACGTAGCAGAAGATTTAAATGGATTAGCTAATTCAATTTCAAATATTTTTAAAAACCCATTCGAATTTGGTTATCGTAAATCATTTTATCATGTAGAAATGCTTCCAGTAGGTACAAGAAAATTTGACGGTTCAATAGTGAGTTCTACTGAATATTATCCCGAAAATATACCTCCTGATTCAGAATATAATCCTAAACTTGACTTAAATGCGTCAAAAAGTTATTCACACTATTTGATTTATGAAGATAGTTGGAACGCTATGGGTCAAAATGAATATAATCTGAGTGGTATTCATGGTGAAATAATTAACCGAACAGCTCATTTAGATCCAAT
>JBHLOJ010000021.1:30121-32385 GCA_048940605.1 Promethearchaeota archaeon | reverse complement strand
GTATTGCAGTGGTTTAGGTACAGTGATGGAATTTGATTACGGACTAGTATTAGGAAATGACTTAACTATACCTCTTAAAGATACTCCAATCAGAGACATTCCTGGGTTCGCATCTGAGACAGGATATTCTTGGCAAACCATAATACAGGTATCAAAGCATTATGGATTTAATGCCAATAAGACTGCACTTCAAGATATTGAACCTGAAAAATTAAACAAGCTTTTATTTGGCTCCGAAAATGAATCAATAGAATTTCATTTTGAAAGTAATGGAAATGATTATAGGAACCAAAATGGTGAATTTAAATCTTCCTGGGAAGTCGTTAGACCTTTTGAGGGTATAATTCCAATCTTACATAGGAGATATATGGAGACTCGCTCTGAATGGGCTCGCGAAATTTATGAAAGCTTTATGAATAGGATACCATGTCCTCAATGTAATGGAAAGAGATTAAAACCAGAAAGTTTAGCAGTAACTATTGATAATCTGAATATAGCACAATTATCAGATTTACCAGTCAAGGAATCAATTGAATTTTTCAAATCGTTAGAATTGAACGAAACTGAAAAAACGATAGCAAAAGAAATATTAAAGGAAATTATGGATAGACTTTCCTTTTTAGAGAATGTAGGTTTAGATTATATTTCATTAAGCCGACGCTCAGACACCTTATCTGTTGGAGAAGCAGAAAGAATAAGATTAGCAACCCAATTAGGTTCTAGTTTAGTAGGAGTATTGTATGTTTTAGATGAACCTAGTGTTGGTTTACATCAACGAGATATAAACCGTCTTATAAATATGTTGAAAAAGCTACGAGATTTAGGAAATACTGTAGTAGTGGTTGAACATGATGAAGCAATAATGCAAAATGCAGATCATATTGTTGATCTAGGACCCTTAGCTGGTGAAAGAGGGGGCGAAATAGTAGCAGAAGGTCCATTGGGAGATATAATTAAAGCGAATACTATCACTGGAAAATATTTAGCAGGAAAAGAAAAAATTGAAATACCTCAAAATCGACGTAAATCGAATAGCGAATTTCTTCAAATCATAGGAGCAAGAGAAAATAATCTGAAGAATATTAACGTGAAAATACCTCTAGGGCTATTTACCTGTATAACAGGTGTTTCAGGTGCTGGTAAAACTAGTTTGATTATCGAATGTCTCTATAAAGGTTTACATAATCTTATAAATACGCGTAGTTCAAAAATCAGGGAAGGCGATTTTGACGTTATAGAAGGTTATGATAAAATAGATAAAATAATAAATATTGATCAGTCCCCCATAGGAAGAACACCAAGATCAGTTCCCTCAACATATACAAAAGCTTTAGATTATATAAGAGATATCTTTTCCCAACTACCTGAATCAAAAGAAAGAGGATACAAAAAAGGTAGATTTAGTTTCAATACTAAAACAGGTCATTGTAAGAAGTGTAAAGGTACTGGATATATTCTAAAAGAAATGTACTTCCTACCTGATGTATATATTAAATGTGATTTATGTAAAGGAAAGAGATATAATGCAGAAACATTAGAAATTAAATACAGAGAAAAGACCATTTCCGACGTTTTAAAAATGACATTTAATCAAGCTTTAGAATTTTTTGACAGCTTTCCAAACTTAAAGAGAACTTTACAAACAGTAGTAGATGTAGGGTTAGGTTATTTAGAATTAGGCCAATCATCAACTACTTTGAGTGGTGGGGAATCTCAAAGATTAAAAATTGCAAGAGAGCTAAGAAAAACTAGCACAGGAAACACTCTTTACATTTTAGATGAACCTACCACCGGATTACATATGTATGATATTAGATTTTTGTTAGATGTACTTCAAAAATTAGTTGATAAAGGTAACACAGTAATAATTATAGAGCATAATATGGATATAATTAAATCTGTTGATTATATAATAGATCTAGGCCCCGAAGGTGGAGAAAAAGGCGGAGAAGTTGTAGTTTCAGGGACTCCCGAAGAAATTTCTAAAGATAATAATTCTTACACCTCTCAATTCTTAAATAAATATTTAAATAATAAATAGATTTTAACGATTTAAGGTGTTTTAAATACAAATAATTTTAGCAGAAGAATCCCATATACCAGGTATCTTGGAAGTATGGAAGGAATTCATGGATTATCATAAGAATTTAGATTCTTTGTTTACCAGAAGAGAAGATGGTCATTCAAATTTTGAAAGATATATTAGGGAATTAATGAAGTCAAATAACGCTCAGGTCTTAGTTGCTTTAGACAAAAAAGATGTT
>JBHLOJ010000021.1:24043-30021 GCA_048940605.1 Promethearchaeota archaeon | reverse complement strand
TTGCTTTAGACAAAAAAGATGTTGTAGGATATTCAATATCTCTTATACAATTTTACCCTCCAGTCTTTAAACGAAGTGTTTATGGATTAATTAATGATTTAGCTGTAAAAGAAACCCATAGAAGGAAAGGCTTAGGAGAACAAATGCTTCTTAAAATGTTTCAATGGTTTACATCTCATGGGTTAGATAGAATCGAATTACGTGTCTCTGTGAGAAATAAAATAGGCTATTCATTTTGGAAGAAACATGGATTTAAAGATTATCAACATATTTTATATTTAAAAAAGTAATAGAATAAGTTCCAAAAGATATGAGAAATTTCATTTTTAAGCTTATTATATTCTTTATTTAATCTTAAAATTTAGGATAAAATTCTAAACTTATTGTTGATATTTTTATAGTATTAGTATTAATTATGTAGATCTAATTAAATATTTGAGATTTGTGATATATTATGATAGAAGTTGAGAATAAGATAATTAGGGCTCCTATTACTTGTATTTTAGGACACATAGATCATGGTAAAACCACCATCTTAGATTATATTAGAGGAACAGTAGTTCAACAAAGAGAGGCTGCGGGAATTACTCAACATATCGGAGCATCTTATTTTCCAACTGAAGATATTAAAAATTTTTTAAGGAAATCAAAACAAGAATTCGCAGAAAAAGAGATTAAACTTCCAGGGATATTAGTAATCGATACACCGGGACATGCGGCTTTTTTAAATCTCCGTCGTCGTGGTGGTGCAGTTGCAGATATTGCTATTTTAGTAATTGATATAACAGCTGGTACAATGCCAATAACATGGGAATCTGTCAGGATTTTAAGAGAAAGAAAAACTCCATTTGTTATAGCAGCAAATAAAATCGATCGAATCTCAGGCTGGAAATCAAAAACTGATGCTGATTTTTTAGATTCTTACAACTCACAAAAATCCCATGTACAAGATTTCTTAGATGAGAAAATTTTACAAATAATGGGTAATTTTTTGGAGGAGGGTTTCAAAGGAATTGATAGATATGATAAAATTAAAGACTTTACAAAAAAAATAGCAATTGTACCTACTAGCGGGAAAACAGGGGAAGGTATTTCTACACTTCTCATGGTTTTAATGGGATTAGTGCAGCAATACTTAACAGAGAATCTTAAATTCTCTGAAGGCGCAGCTAAAGGTGTCGTTTTGGAAGTTAAAAAAGAGAAAGGACAGGGAAAAACTATGGATGTTTTAATTTACGATGGTATCATTAAAAAAGGTGATGAGTTTATTGTTGGAGGGTTAGAGAAGCCAATCAAATCAAAAGTTAGAGCGTTATTAATCCCAAAACCCTTGGATGAAATACGAGATCCAAGACAAAAGTTCGATTCTGTTGATTATGTAAGTGCAGCAGCTGGTATCAAGATTTTAGCACCCAATATTGATGATGTAGTAGCTGGATCTCCCTTCAAAGGTATATTAAGTCCTTCAGAAGAAGAAATAGTATACAAGGAAATTGAATCAGAAGTCGAAAGTATTCGGATAAAAACTGAGAAAGCAGGAGTGGTTCTAAAAGCTGATACTTTGGGTTCTCTTGAAGCTTTAGAAAATCATTTTACCAAAAATGGCGTAAAAATTAGCATTGCTGATGTAGGTCCTATAAAAAAGGAAGATATAATTAATGCTAATATTGTGAAAAATTTTGATCCCTACTCTGCTGCAGTATTAGGATTTAATGTCCAAATTTTACCTGAAGCAAATGAACAAGCTTATATTGACAATATTAGAATTTTTACAAATAATGTTATTTACCGTTTATTAGAAGATTATATTGAATATGCTGAAACAAGAAAGGCAGAAGATACTGCTAAAGGGCTAAGTGAATTAATCTTACCAGCTAAGTTAAAAATGTTTCCTGAATACATATTTAGGAATTCAGATCCTGCAGTATTTGGTGTTAAAGTTGTAGCGGGTACTTTATATCCTAAGGTTCCTTTAATAACTGATGAGGGTAAAAGAGTAAGGAGAATTCATCAAATTCAAGACAAAGGTGAAACATTAGAACGGGCAGAAAAAGATAGTGAAGTTGCTATTTCCATTCGAGGTATTGAAATAGGAAGAGATATTGAAAAAGATGAAACATTATATGTGAATGTACCTGAATCTCACGTAAGACAATTAATGGGAAATTTTATTGACGAATTAACGACAGATCAAAAACAAGTATTAAGAGAATACATTTCTTTAATGCGTAAAACAAATCATCCTTGGTGGGGGATGTAACGCGTTTAATGACATTAATTAATGAACTTTTTGCAGAAATTTTAAAAGAAATTACTCCAACTCAAAAAGAAATAGCATTCATTAACAAAATTACTGATAAATTAATAGATTTATTGAATAAAAAAGCTAAAGAATTGGATATAAATTATACAAAGATTGAACCTCAAGGCTCAACGGGAATCAAACAGACACAACTAAAAGATGATTTTGATATTGATCTTTTTATAGGATTAGATTATAAAGAATTTGAACCAAAATATAGGGGATTGAGCAAAAATAAACTTAAAAAAAAGTCCAAAAAGGATTTTTTGGATTTATGTAACAATTGGATCATCCCAAGTTTAACTTTGAAAGAATTTCATAACCCTCGGTTATTGTATGCTGAACATCCTTACGTAACAGTTAATGTTCATATAAAAGGAGTAGAAATAAAGGTAGATATAGTTTTATATTTTGATATAGATTTAGATATTATTAAACAAAAAGGACCTATAACTGCTGTTGATCGCTCTCCTTGGCACGGACGTTTTGTAAGAGACAATTTAACGACAGATCAAAAAAATGATGTACGTCTTCTAAAACAATTTTTTAAATCAAATCATAGTTATGGGGATAAAAGCTCTGTGGGTAAGGTAGGGTTCATTGGATATAGCTCAGAATTACTTATTTATTATTATGGCAACATATCTAATCTTTTTAAAAATTTTGATAAATTGAATACGAAACCATTAGATTATTATAAAAGAAATGTGAAAGAACTACAAAAAATTTTACATTTTCAAAATGATTATTTAATTATCGTAGATCCTATTGATAAAAACAGAAATGTCGCTTCAGCTATATCAGAAAAAGCCTATAAATATTGTAATTATAGAATCAGAGAATTTTTAAAAAATCCAAGTAAAGATTATTTTGAGAAAAAACCTATTGCGGAAGCAGGTTTACAAGATTTAAGCGATCCCATTCTCTCAAAG
Organism: Promethearchaeota archaeon; assembly: GCA_048940605.1. Classification (GTDB taxonomy): domain Archaea; phylum Asgardarchaeota; class Lokiarchaeia; order Sigyniarchaeales; family SOKP01; genus Loki-b32. The sequence goes on along the minus strand of JBHLOJ010000021.1, from coordinate 26,787 downwards.
ATATTTATTGTAGAGTTAAAAAATAGTGAAAGGAATATTCATTATACAATAAATAGAGATAAATTACATTCAATAGGGGAAAGCATTGTGGTTAATGGAGAAAAAGAATTTACACATGCTGAAAAATTTGGTAAAATTATTTTTGAAGTATATTTTGAAGATGAAATTGATGAATATAACCTAGCAATTTATTGTGAAAACCCTAAGATCTCCCAAACTTATATTCGTAAAGGTCCTCCAATTAAAGAGACTATCTATGCACAAAATTTCAAAAAAAAAAATCCACACTATTATGAAAAAAATGGATACTTATGGGTGGAAACTCATAGAGAATTTAATAATTTCCTTGAATTTTTAAAACAATTTATTAAAAGTAAAATTACAGATAACTTTGAAGTTGTCAATATTGATAAATCATTTAATACAAAAACCTCCTCAGGAAAAAGAACATTAACTATTCTTACAAAAATGATTTTACCATTTTATCTTTAAAATTTAATGTATTTCAGGGATTAACATAATAATATTAGTCCCTTTCTTGTAATCTCCTTTAACCCTATCTTCAGCCCATATTTTTCCATTAAAACTTTGAACAACTTCCCTTACAAGTAATAATCCCAACCCAATTCTCTTAAATCCCTTAGGTTTATTATAAATCTTGTAAAAAATATTTTCTTTCATTTTATCTGGCATCCCAGTTCCATTATCCATAAAATCCAATCGTACATAATTAATTCCTTCTATTTTTTCTAGAGCAAAATTTATTATAATTTGTACTTCCGGATTATCATTATAACGAACTGCGTTATTTAAGATTATTCGAAAAACATCATATAAAATTTCACTTGCTTTTACTATGTATTTTTCTCCTTTGGGATCAAAAACAATATTAATGATACTATCGGGAAACCTTTTTATAATATAATCTATCGCTTTTTCTAAAACTTCATTAACTTGTATTGGTCTACTTTTAATTTTCCCTAATTCTAGATCAGAAAGTTTTCTTACATTAATTCCTAGTTCTGCCCCTCTATTTACTTGCATTTTTGCAAGATTTAATAAATCTTTAATATCTTCTTTAATATCATACTTCACACATTCCTGAGAAATAATTTCTAACGAAAATTCTAAGTTCTGAAGGATATTATTAATATCATGTACAAAAAGATCTTTATAGAATTCGGCTCTATTATATGCTAACCGATATTTATTTTCTGATCTTACGATTCTTTCTTCAATTATAGCGACAACACCTGTAATTAACATTACAGTAACCATAACTACTCTTGAAAACTCTAATAATTCATCTCCAAACGCATATCCTTGATCTCTAAGAATACTTGTAAAGAGTTGGAATAATCCCGTACTTAAGATGAAACACATAAATGCATGAGTGGGTGTTTTCTTTCTCAAATAGATCCTGATAATTAAGAATATTGCTATAACTAACAAAAATGCAATGATAATTTGTAGTGCCATAGAAGTAAAATGTTGTTGGAATAGGAAAAACATGCTAGGAATTAATACTTTCTTCGAAGTTTTTGAAAACATCCTATAATATTCATGAGAAACTGCAATTACAAATAATAAAACAGTCAAAGCTGAGAAGCTAATACTTATTGTCTCAGTTGTATCATATTGTTCTTGAGAAAATAATCTAAAAACTTCAGATAATGTTGCTGAAATATATGCGGAAAGCCATGAAAATAAACTCTTCCTTTTAAAACACACCCACGCAAAAATTAAAGTAGCAATGAAAATGACGATAGTTGTCGATAAATTCATTACATAAAATTCTTTCAACGAGAAAACCCAAATTTCTTTTAAATTTAATGGTTAAAATACTAATAGAGTTGGTTATTTTAAATCTACCCTTGTGTTAAAATGATAACAAATTCATGAAAAGCACCAATTTATACCTTAAATTCATAAAATTTTTATGATTTCACGTATTCTTTTCTTCAATTAGAACTTTAAATTATGAACAAAGTGAATTATACATGGTAAAAGTTAAAAACCCGGAAGAAATCACAAAACTAGTGACTTCTGGGTCATATGATAAGAAGAGAATATTCAGTATCACTGCTCACATTGATCACGGGAAGACCACTGCTACAGATTACCTTTTAAGACGGGCAGGATTAATGAGACCAGAGGATGCCGGACAGCTCCAAATGACTGATTCAGATTTAGATTAAGATGTACTTGATCTACTGAAAGACGAAGAGCAAGAGCGCGGCATTACTATATTTACAAGTGTAGTTCTCCTAGCCTTTAATGATCCTAGAAAACCTGATGATACGGAACCCTATATTATTCAATTAAATGATACACCGGGACATATAAGTTTTACCGGTGAAGTATCACGTGCTCTTAGAGGTAGTGATGGAGCTATTGTTTTGGTTGATGCTCTTGAAGGTGTAATGACTCAGACAGAAACTAATATTCGGTTATCTGTTGGAGAAGAACTCTGCAAACCAGTTTTATTTATTAACAAAGTGGACAGATTAATAAGTGAACTAAAGTTAAGTCCTCAGGATACTTTTGCTAAAATAGATAAAATTACACGAGAAGTCAATGATCTAATTAAGAAAGTGCGACCTGAAGGTTCGGATTGGTCTATTGATTTTGCAAAGAATTCAGTAGCAGTTGGTTCTGCAAAGCATGGTTGGGGCTTTACTTATGAAATCTTGTTAGAAAAAGGATTAAAACCTCAAGATGTTTTTGCAAAATACAACGAAGGA
>JBHLOJ010000021.1:0-23943 GCA_048940605.1 Promethearchaeota archaeon | reverse complement strand
GTTGGGGCTTTACTTATGAAATCTTGTTAGAAAAAGGATTAAAACCTCAAGATGTTTTTGCAAAATACAACGAAGGAAATATTCAATGGTTAAGAGACAATCTCCCCTTAGACGAACCTATGTTAAGAATGATCGTCGATCATTTACCTGATCCAATTACTGCATCTAAGTATAGGATCCCTCATATTTGGGGAGGTGATTTAAATTCTGAAATTGGTCAATCACTTCAGAAAAGCAATCCTAATGGACCACTTTATGGGATGATTACAAAAATATTCTTAGATCCAAAGAGGAACTATCAAGCCACACTTATCGGGCGTGTATTTTCAGGAACATTTGACCAGACTGATTCGATTTATTTGATTAATAGTGATTCAAGTAATCGAGTAAAGCGACTCGGTGTTATGGAGATTACTGACATTTTAGATATCCCCAAAGTCCCAGCAGGTAATTTATTTGCATTATTTGGTTTTGTATGCCCAGCTGGCGAAACATTCATGTTGACTAATGATGTTCCCAAAGATAAAGAAGAAAAGAAAAATTTGCATCCATTTGAAAAAATTCAATATGCTTGTGAGGCTGTTGTATCCAGAAGTATTAAACCAAAAGATCCACATGAAATCGATAAATTAGATGAAGTAGTAGGGAAATGGCTTAAAGCAAATCCAGAAGCAGAATATAGAAGAGATGATGAATCGGGTGAATTTATATTAAGTGGTATTGATCCTCTCCAGATAGAAATCCTCACTAAGAGGATAAATAATCAAGTACAAATTACCATTGGGGAACCAATCATCATCTACAGAGAAAAAATTACCAAAAAGAGCCCTGAATATTATACTAAATCCGCCAACACGCATAATCGCATGTTACTATATATAGAACCATTAGATGAAACAACTGAAAAGTTAATCGAAACTGGAAAAGTAAATGATCTACAAAATGAGAAGGATAGAGCTCAGATTCTTAGGGAAGAAGCGGAGTGGGATGCTAAGGAGGCAAGACGGATAGTTGATGTCTATCATGGAAGTGTTCTAGTTAATGGTACCACTGGATTACAAAGATTTGATCGTGTAAAGTCCTATTTAAGTGCTGCATTTAGAGACTGGCTTGGAAATTGTATTCTAGCAAAAGAACCCGCTGCTGGGGTAAAAGTAGTTTTTACAGATATGACCATACACGAGGATCCTAGACATACACAATATGGACAGATTGCAGGGATGGCTTTTTCTGCTCTATCTTTGGCTATGTTAGATGCAGATCCTCACCTTTATGAACCTGTTCAGAAAATTGACATAAAAACACCTCAAGGAACAGAAGGAGGAGTCACATCAATTATAACCAAACGTCGTGGTCGAATTACAAACGTTATTCCTGAAGGAGAGTATGTCAGAGTCCAAGGTCAAATACCTGTAAAAGAAACTATCGGCATTGCTGACGATATCCGCGGATCTACTCAAGGCAGAGCCTTCTTCGGCTATGAATTTTTAGGGTTCGAAAAGGTTCCTGCTTCTTTAGAAGAAGATATCCTCATGGAAATCAGACGACGCAAAAATATGCCATTAGAACTACCAAATAGGAAAAGCTGGGAAAGATTTATATACAAACGTACCTAGAGTCTCACATTTTTTTTGTAAATTAATTTTGTACATTATAAGCTAAAACTCATCATTAGAATTCAAAAACTTGGAATCTATAAATCTAAATAAGTTAATAATGAAATCATGAATAACTCGAGATTTTAGCAACCATATATAATTTTCTAACAAGAGCCCTAAAAGCGTCGGTTACTCCTTGACCTGTTAAAGCACTTGTTTTATAATAACCAACAAACTTATTAGCTTTAGTAAATTGTTCCACATTGCTGTCTGATCTTGGAGCATCAAGATTGGTGGTTAATCCACCATCATTGACTAAATCAATTTTATTTCCAAATAAAACAATTGGAATGCTTCCACAGTGTTTCTTTAGGTCATCAAGCCATTTATTGACATGATTAAAGCTTTCTGCTTGTTCAGGAGCAAGAGAAAACACAATAATTGCTCCGCTACTGCCGGTATAGAATCTTTGGCGTAATGCATAGAATGAATCTTGACCAGCGATATCCCAAAGATACAACTCAACTTTCTCCCCATCAATTACCTCTTCGTATTTAGAAAATTGAGTTCCTAAGGTTGCAATATAGTTCTCTCGAAAAGAACCTTGAGTGTATTTTTTAATTAGAGAAGTTTTTCCAACTGCACCATCTCCAATTACAGTTATTTTAAACCCATATCCTTTTCCATCACTCATCTTTTCTAACCACTAATTAGTTTTAATATCCCTTCTAAATTAGTAAAACTTAGACATTTTAAACTTTTACAAATGAATATTCTATTAAAATATGAGATTATTAATTGATTTGCTAGATTAGAAAATGAAATTATCAATAAACACGAGAAAAACTATTAAAACTGAATCTAGAAGGAAATTCATATTTTAGCTCGTTGATATAATTTGATTACAAGAGCTTGAAATCCCTCTTTAACATCTTGACCCGTTAAAGCGCTTGTTTTATAATATTTTATAATTTTATTATCTTGAGCAAATTTATTTACATGAACATCTGAAGTTGCATAATTTGGACTTGTTACTAATGCATTTTGATCAACCAAATCAGCCTTATTTCCAAATAATATAGTTGGGATATTCCCGCATGCTTCTTTTATATCTGAAAGCCATTTAGTAACATGGTTGTAAGTTTCAATTTCTTCAGGAGAAAGAGAAAAAACAACAATTGCACCACTACTTCCTGTATAAAATCGGTCGCGTAAAGTACTAAAGGATTCTTGACCAGCTAAATCCCATAAAAATAACTCGACCTTCTCCCCGGCAACATTCTCTTCATATTTTGAAAACTGCATACCTAAAGTTGAAATATAATCTTTTTCAAATGAATCAGTCGTATATCTTTTAATTAAGGAAGTTTTTCCAACAGCAGCATCCCCAACAATTACTATTTTAAATTTAAAGGCATCACTCAATCTAATCAACTATTTATTAAGTATTCTGTTTCCTAAATAGTAAAAATGAGTTATTTTAAATTTTTACAATAAAATAATCATGCCAAATTATATAGAATAATTACAAATATCCAAGATAAAAAAAGCATATAATATCGTTTAAATACAAATGTCTTAAAACATATATGTGAAATTAGAAATTTAGATTAATCAATACCAAAAAGTTTAATTAATTCTTCTGTGTTGTCAACTAGTATATCTGGATTATGTTCAAGCAAAGATTCTTTTTTAGCTAGACCAGAAGCAACACATACCATTTTTACACTTGCTGATTTTCCAGCATCGATATCTGTTGTCATGTCCCCTATGAAAATTGTTTCTGATGGCTTTACTTTCCATTTATCTAAAATTTTTTGTATTCCTTCCGGACTCGGTTTTACTTCTGAAACTTCATTAAATCCTATAATTATATCGAAAAATTTAGTTAAATCGAATTTTTCTAAAACTTCTTCGGCATATTGACTTTTATTGTTTGTTAAAATGGCCATTCTTATTTTTTTATCATACAATTTTTTAATTAAACTATTTATTCCATCATAAATCGAAGATTCTGCATCTTTATACTTATTGAATTGGTTAAATAAAAAGATAGCAATACGCAGTTTTTTGAAATAACTTAATCCTTCTAAAAATTGCACTTGTAACAAATCATAAGAATTAAGTAAAATTTTAGGGATGGGATAATTTTGTATTTCTTCAATGAGGTGAGCAAGTTCTTCCATTACTTCATCCGTATTGACCTTCATATCGTACTTTTCGACGGAATCATCAACTGCTTTCTTTATTGCGGACGTGATATCATATATTGTCCCATCTAGATCCCAGATCACACCTTTAAATTTTTCTAAGTTAATTTTTCCCATACTAAAGTGAATAAATATTTAGAACAATTTTAATTATACGAATGGCAATATTTTAAATAAAGAAGGATCAACAAATATATTTATTAACTCCTCATTTGAAAATGAATGATAAAAAAGTAGAAGAAAGCGAAAGTCATGTAGAAGAAGAGCTTGAACCCCAAGATGACGACCTTAAAGCCTATTTAGAAGAAATGAAAGCTTTAGAAACAGATTTCTCTGATTTAGAAGATTTAGATATGGAAGAACTTCAAGAAATACAGGATGCTATTGCTAAAGTTAAAGAAAGTGAAGAATCTCCAGTAATTGAAGCAATAGATGAAGAATTAACGGAGGAAGAAATTATTATTGAGCTACAGGAAGAAAAAGAGCTTAAGGAGGCAATGGTTACCGATTTTTCAGATATGGACGAAATTGATTTTGAGGAATTAAAAGACATGCAAGATGCGATCGATTCTGTTAAACAAGAGGAAATTCAGGATATAACTGAAGGAGAGGCTGAAATTACTCCATCTCAAGATGTTTCTAAGGAATTAGAGGAGAGAATCAAGCAAGAACTCTTAAAAAGGAAAGAAGTTGAAGAAGAACTCATCACTCCAGAAAAATTTTTAAAATATATTAAAACTAAGCGCGATAAAATCTGGTATCATGCACTTTACTATCTAGTTTTTAAAGTTGAGGATCATATAGCTTCAAAAATATTGCTGTATGACGTTTTAAAAGAGATAACTAGTAAATCACCTATCGATCCTATCCCAGAGAACCAATTTTATTTTGGGTTAGGTTACATATTACGGTTAAGTTTGAATAATAGACAAGTTGTAAGATTTTTGAAAGATGGGAAGTTTAAATTGAATGTGAATGTCGAGAATTTAAAAGAAATGTTAGAAATAGTGGGAGAACCAATAAGTACTCGTCCAATTATAAAGGAAGAAGAAAAGAAGAAAATGTATAAAGATTTTCTTAAGGAAGATTTTCTTGATATCTGAATGTTTAAAATTCTTAATAACTTGAAAGAAAATGAATGAAAAGCCTTCTTTATTAATTATTGGGAATTCAAATGTTGGTAAAAGCTCTATTACTAAATTACTTTTACCAAATCCTAAGTTGTTTAAGGGTAAAATTGGTAAATCTCCCGGTAGCACTTTACTGATAAAACCTATAACTCAAAAAACTTTACCTTACAAAATAGTCGATCTTCCTGGCTTTGGGTACACAAAACATACAAGTCATAGACGAGAAGAACATATCAAGAAACAAATAATTATCCACATTGAAAAGCATTATGAAGACTATTTTTTTGGTTTGGTTGTACTCAATATTTTAAGGATTGAAGATGAAATAAATAAATACTTCATTAAAAATAAACATGCAATTCCATTAAGTTTTGAACTTATCCAATTCTTAAGTGAGTTTAACGTCCCGATCTTAATTATTTTAAACAAAATTGATAAAGTTTCAATTTTTGATAAAAAAAAGATTATAAAACTATTTTTAAGTACTGCTAAGGAATGCAATATTCATTTAGTACCAATTAGTATATATGATTTTAAAAATAACCTTGAAGTCCCATATTTAGAATTCTCTGCATTAAAGAAGATTAATTTAAAAGAATTGAAACTGGCAATTCAGCACAATTATGAGAAAAAGGAGTGATTAATTTAATTTTAAGTGATTAGAGATATGAGTTATCAGTTCTGAATATTCAGTAACAACTGGAAATTGTGGAAATTCATTCATTATATTTGTAGAAGGTCTAAATAAGATTCCAAAATCGGCTTCTTTTAACATTCTAATATCATTATAAGAATCACCAACTGCTATTACATTATAATTCAGTTTTTTAAGTGCCTGTACAGTTTTCTTTTTCATATCTTTAAGTCGTAGATTATAGTTAATTATCATACCTGTGTTATCTATTTCAAGATTGTGACAAAAAATTAATGGATAATTAAGTTTTTTTGCTAAAGGCTGAATAAATTCAATAAAACTACCTGTTACAATCAGTATTTGGGTATTTGATCTAAGCCAATTTAAAAAATCCAAAGCTCCTGGTAAAAGATCAATCTCTCCAATTATTTTCTGAATATCCTTCAAAAAAATATTATTATTTTCAAGAATTTTCAACCTCTGTTTCATAAGTACATCATAATCAGGAATATCTCTAGTGGTTAGTTTCAGTTTTTCAATTTTAAAAGCAGCAGCAACAGCCTCCCATATCTCAGGAGTAAGTACTCCTTCGAGATCTAAACAAATAACGTACATTTCAAGAAGAATATGAATGGGATCCATATGAATTTTTTTATTTTGTGAGAGTTAATCATTGAAAATTGAGAGAATTTTCCTTTAAATTGATTCTACAATTTAGTAATTTTTGGATCCTTATCCTTATCCCAATTTACAGCAAATAAAAAGTCCCTACTTGCTTCATTTCTATAAATAATAGGGAATCCACTGATTTCTTCAAACTTAAGAGCAAAATCCTCTAAAAAATTGTATTCAGGAAAATAATAATGCAATTCTTTATCGCTTTTTAATCGATCTTTTATTGATAAAGCTTTAGCTTGCAGTGTAAATCCTTTTATCTCAAAAAAATTCGGATTTGCTCTCTTAATAATATTTTTGTAATTCTCAATATGATTGGTATTAGTATTTAAATTTTTAATAGCTGTCAACCTTATTAAAGTTCTGCACGATAATGAATTTAATAGCTCTAAACTTTCATTTATTTTCTTCCAACCATTTTTAACCATTGGTCTACAAACCTGTTTATATATTTGCTCATTTGGTGCAGGTAAAGTAATATATAATTGGCTTGGTAAAGGATTCAAATCCATAATTCTGTCTGGTAGGGTTCCATTACTCACTATAAATGTAGTCATATTACGATTTTTAAATTCTTGTACAAGTTCAGACATTTTTGGATACAATAATGGCTCTCCATCAAGAGATATTGCAGCATGGTTAGGAATCATTGCCTCACTATGAGCTTGCATAATCTCATCTGGAGTTGTTAATGCTCGGTTGATTAAAACTTCTATTTCTTCTCTAGAATTAATACAAAATCGAATATCATCATCTAATTCAAATCCAGTGAGTTGGTGATTTATTGGTGTAATGAAATTTTGATTCTTTAGAAGATTTATTGCTCGTTCAATTTTATTTTTTGATACATGGATTTTATTCATTAACGAGTTTAAAGTATATGAATCTTCACCATTTACTAACATGTAATATAAAATATCAATCATAATTTCATAATTATCAAGATATCGTCTTAAGGGTAAGTGATTTTGTATAATATCTTGATGATGCCGAAACATTTCACTAACTAATTCTTTAGGTTCATCGGGTTCAACAGTAAACTCACTTCCTAAAGATCCAATCTCTATATCCCGCCAACAAAATACACATTGGTGGTTACAAAATGGCAATGAAGGAGTATTTTGTAGACATCTATGGCTATTTACACCAAATATGCCCTTATAGCAATTTCGGTTATCTCTCCCAGTCATTAATCTCTGTTCTAACCAATGACAAGGTTTAATGGAACTATGTTTATTTTTTCCAATAATTCTATAAGTTGTTTTTGTATAGGTCTCGACAAATTCATTAGTAATTCTGTTATCGACGATGAACCGATTTTTCATTAAATAGCCACTTTAAACGTAAAATACTCAATAGTTTATATAAATAAATGTATTTTATTAAGATATTAAATTATATTCTTAAAAATTATAAGTATATAAGTAATTAGTACTAAACTTTTAGAATATAATCAAAATGTAGGTTTTATCTAATTGGAATAAATGAAAAAGTGTTCTTGAATGCTAAATCGAATAAAAAGCGAGTTATTAAATGTAGGATTAAAGTTTATAAGCGTGGATGAGAAAATCGTGCATATGTTACTTGAGACAAGCCCTTCAAATGTAAATGAAATCGTAATCCTCCCCGCTATCAAGATTGTGATGAAAAAAATATTACAAAAATTACAAAATAAAAGGAACCACGGTCGAGTTTATAATGGAGAATTGAATAATGTTAGAGTTAGTGTTATTCGCTCTTTAATTGGAGCTCCGAACTGTGCAATAGCAGTGGAATGTTTGAGAAGGTGTAAAACAAAATTTATAATAAGGGTAGATATATGTGGGGGAATTGAAACTCCTAATATGAATATTGATATTGGGAATATATTATTACCCAAATTGGCATATTGTGATGATGGTACAAGTCCCCAATATATTAGAGAAAATCCTTCATTAGCTAATGATCTTGAAACTATATCGAATCCATTATCAAAATTTCAAAATCTACTTACTGGGAATCAAACAATATTCATTTCACGTCCTAATCTAAATTTAAATGAGATATTATTGAATTCAGGAAATGCTCTTCTCCCAAATAGAGTAATAACGGGGAATTTATGGACTACCGATGCACTATTCTGCGAAAGTTTGGACTTTATGAGAGCTTTGCAGTCAATCAACGTTCAAGGCATCGATATGGAATCTTCCATTTTATTCTTATTAGGTAAACTATATAATTTGAAAACTGCATCTATCTTATCCGTTACTGATTTACCGGGACATTCAAAATACGATTTGCTTCATTCCAAAGAAATCCACCCCGATATGGAAAATGGAATTGATAATGTGATAAAAATTTTAATGCATAGTCTTCCAAAAATTTAAAATATTTTTTAAAGACCCTGTAATAATCTACTAAAATCTGGTTCTTTAAAAAATTCGTTATATTGTTTTAACAATTCTATATTTACAAGAAAAATCTTTTTGCCAGATTGACTTTTAGCAGATTTTACTAAATTTAGTTCTTTTAATTTGTTTATGTGATACAATATTGTTCCTGAATACATATCGAGATTTTCTCCAATATTGGAAACTGATACTTCTTCATCCTTGAAGATTTCTTCTAATATTAGGGGAATTAAGGGATTTAAAAAGATTACTTTAAGCTTGTCGTAATCCTCTGGTACATCAGATAAAAAGTAATGAAGAGATTTTCCAACTTTCTTAGATCTTATAAGGTCGAATCTTTCGAGGGTCATTATGTGTTTAAGAAAGGGAGTTCTGGTGATATTTAATTCTTTCTCGATTTTATCATCTCTAGCATGGATTCCAGGATTGTGTTTGATGAAATCTAATATTTTTTCGAGTTTTTCATTTGTGAGTATCTCTAATTTTGTGCGTCTTTCATTGGTAACAATCCAATTCTTTTCTTCTAAAGCCCTAATAGCAAGAAAAATTTCCTCCTTACTATATCCCTTTTTATATGATAATTTTGCTATACATTTAGCATACAGTTTCTCAATTATTGGATATTTCTGTATCTGACTCTTAGATTCAATTTCAAATTCAGCATCATAACGTTTTAGTTTTAGGATATTTTTAGCAATATCCAACACGTCTTTTTCAATTTCTGTTAATTCCTCAACGATCACGGCTTCTTTTGGTTCTTTTTCCTCTATACCTACTCTTTCTCTTAATGGTTCAAAATCCAAACGCCTAAATGAACTTTCTTCTAAAATTTCTTTTTCCTTTTGTTTTTTAACTTCTCTTCTTCTTTCAAGTGACATTTTTAGGCGTTTTCCTCTAAGAATTGGACAAATTTAATTTGTTCTTGAGCATCCATGAATTTTAATTGATTAATAAGGTTATTAATATACTGTGGTTTGACATTAGGGAGTTTGCGAATTCTTTCTATTAATTTTTTAGGAATTTCTTTATATAGATCGACTATAGCTTCGACATATTTAACCTGTTCTTCTTTATTTAAGAATGCAAGCTCCTCCAATAACTCTCTTCTTTCCTTTTTAGAGATTTTTAAATTAGAAATCTGTTGTCTCAGGTCTTTAGATAATACAGCAAATATTTTCGAAAAATATTCTTTTACTAGCTTTTTATCTTTTTCATTTTTTACCGGTAGAAGAGATTCATGAAGTCTCAATTCAATTTCTTCTTCCTTTCTTTCCTTATCCTCCTTAGCAAATATCTCCTCTAATTCTTCAACTTTCCTTAACTCTTCTTCAATACTTGGTTCCTGCTCTATTATTGTTTCTTTTTCTTTTGGTGTGGTTGTTATTGGAGTTGGTTCAATTATGGGCTCCTTCGGTTCTTTCTTTTTAACATCTTCATCTAAGATTACATGTGGCTTTTCATGTATATCGAGTTGTGTAGAGTAAGCAGAAATTTCTTCTGTGGGAGGCATTTGAATTTCACCTGAAGGTTTTCCAACGGAAAGGAAAAATATTAGAATCCCTTTTAACAAAATAAAAATCCCTGAGGCATAGAAAATAGTCCCCAATATACCTATTATAAATACTTTAATTGAATCTCCCAGTTCAAACTTGAGCTTAGTTTTAAGATCTGACTTTAATCTACCATCTAGAATTAAAGCTATAATTGCGATGAGTAGCAAACATAAAAAGACCACCAATATTATAGGGATCCTAATTGTAATATCGCTAAGTTTGGTTATTATTTCATAGTCATTAGTTGCAATATATATTTTATCTAAATAAGCTGTATATATAGCTATAAGTATGATTAAAAATCCTGCTTTGGTAGAGAGGTAATTAAGCGAATTTTTTGCTAATAAACCGTAATGATAGACTTTAAGATCTTTATTCTGGCGATTAATGACAACATAAATAAAGACTAAAATACCATTGATAAGAATAATTACTCCTGTCCCAAAAAGAATACAACCTAAGATTCCCCAACAAAAAGAATCAAGAAATATTTCATTATATTTTTTTTCCTTAATTTTTGGTGCAATATATGCTCTATCATATATTAACAGAAATAAACCAATAAATCCTAGAAATGACTGATTGATGAGGATTGAAATCCAATTTTCTAAATTTATAGCAATTAATGCAGTCAAACCAAAAGAGATAATTGTAACAATAAATATTGGAAGGAATGATATTTTATTTAAAAATTGAATGATTCCCTCTAATTTAGAAGAATTACTCTCAGATAAAACAATAGAAGGTTTAAATTTTCTTCTATCAGGCGTTTGAGCCGGTTTAAATTCTACTCCTTCTAACACAAAAGGAGAACCACACTTCTCACAATAAACTTGAATATTTTGTTCAATTAAATTAGAAAGTTCGCTAGGGAACTCATATCTACATTCTCTACAGATGTAAACTTTTTTTGACATACTTTTAAACTACACCTTAATAATTATAATTTTATTCAATTACTTTAATTTTTTATGAATAGAAAAATGGTAAGATTTTAGTGAGTTAGAGTTAAATGGTTTTGAAAATCAATTAGATTAAGTTCTTTTCCACAGTTAACACAAAAAACATTTCCAATTGAAAGTATTTTATTCATCATATTTTCCGAAAATCTTTTTCCACATTCAGTACAGTATAGTATACAATTATTAAATCTATTGATTTGATCTCCAGCGAGCAGATTGTTATTCTCTGTTGGTTTTTTAGTTTTATTTTTTCCCGAAATTAAATTATAAAAACCTTCACATAATTTAGAAAAACCTAAACCAATACCCTTAAGGAGATAATAAATCCCCTTAAGGATATAATATATTAAATAGGCGATTCCTTTTATTACATAATATATTGCCACGATAGCTAAACTTAATAATGCGATAATTCCTACAATAGCTAATACTTGCCCGTAAATCGGTTGAACTGAATACCATTCAATAAACTCATTATACCATAAATAAAGGGTGTCTATAATATTTCTCCAATCCATTTTTTTATACACTTTTAATCTTAATTTTCTCTTAATTAATAGACATTTATAATTGATTTTAAAAAAAATGGAGTCCAATAACTAGTTAATTTGGAAAAATCAATTATTTGATATCAATTCTTTCCAATTTATTGATTTAACAGTCTTGTGAAGGAAATGATCGTCATCAACAAGATTAAATTCTAAATTAGTAAAAAACATTTTTGCTCTCTCAAGAGATGGTTTATATTGAACAACATCATCTTTTTCCCCATGAAAAATAGTTACAGGGACATCCACAGCTTTATAAAAAGAAGGTTTAAGTTTGCGTGATACTAAGAAAGGGGCCAATAATATTAGACGTATAACATTATCTGGGTTTTTTAGAGTATATATTGTCCCCATTAGTCCCCCGAAACTAGAACCAATAAGAATCCAATTTTTTTTATTATTTAAAATTGAGTTTAACTCACCCATGCGTACCTCTAATAAACCATACATTTTTATATTAGGCTCAAACTCTTTAAAATCTGGAGTAAGAATATCTGGAAATATAGTTTTAAAGAACCTACCTTTAAAACCTCTTCCTGAACTCTCAAGTCCATGTATAAATATAATATTTTGCATAGTCAATAAGCGATCTAATCTTTTTCATTCAAATTTTATTAGTATATTTAAAATTCTTCAGTTTCTTTTTCCGAGATATATGGGTATTCTTTCGATCTTAATAGTTTCATTTCTTTCTTGTGTCCATAATAGACTAAGGCACCAAAAACAGAAAAATATACTACAAGGATTAACATTGTGTAAAAATAATACTTATAGGTAAAGCTCATAATATGAAGTGCTGCACCAATAATAAATCCCGTGAATAAACGTGATTTAGTTGTACTTTTTCTTAATAACAATCTTTGAGTACCCCAGTCAATAATTCCTGGTATTGGGAGAATTATAATTAAAAGAAGGGCAATTTCACTACTTAGTTCAGTATTAAATATTAAACCTATTAAGTAAAGCACAAACATTGTGAACAATCCACCAAGTATTACCCCAGAACATCTCGAACAAAAATAGATTTTTGTTCTTCCAAATTTAAGATAAAATGTATGATCACTAGCAGAAACGGGATGATGAGTTAATATCATATAATATAACTGCTTTTCTTCTGTAGCAAAAATCTTATCATAAATTACTAATAATATTGGAACTAAGAAAACAATTGATATAAGAGCTTGGAAAAAGAATTTAAAACCATAATCGGTTATTAATGCTTCAAACGTAAATTTTCCAGGATAAAATAATAAATGAAATACAATTATGATTCCTGTGATTATAAAGGAATTTATTACTATTATTAGAAAAGTATTATATACTTTTATTCCCTCATGGTATTTCAACGGCTTATATTTATATAATCCCATCAAGAAACCTAAAATAGCTACAATCAAGCACCAATCAAAATAAATCTCTTGATAATAAGCAAGCTGATATAGTAGTTCAGCAAGGAATCCATCTATTAAACCATGTATAGATCCTGCTAAGACGGAAAGAAAAGTAAAGATTAGTAGGGAAATACCAAATTTTATAGTAAATTCTTGACTTTCTATAAAATTAGTTGAAATTGATCCAAATGCTTCTGATATATAGATATAGGATATAATAATAAAGACACTAATCAATAAATTTAAAAAAATTAAACGTAAATAGTTATTTCCTTCTTCTTTTTGAGAAATTTCATTCAAAATAATTAAGAGTTCTTTTGGTTAAACCTATTAATTTATATTAATTTAATTAAAAATCTCATCAAGCTCTTCAAGTAGCTTCTCTTTTGTAAGTTCAAATCCTTTTCTAAGTACTGTCAATATAATATTTTTACCCATTGGGACCTTTAATATTGAGTCATCACTCTCCACGATGGCAATTCCCTGTTCATTATAATCTAACTGACGTTTTAGAGCTTGATACGCTTTTTGTTTTGTTTTAAAAGTTGCTCTTGATAATTCACGATAATTACTAATATGCTCATTAACTTTTAAGAACAAAATACTCTCTTCAACCTGAGTTATGAAACATTTTTTTGTTACTTCTTTTAATTTGTTATAGTTTCGATGATTCTTCTTACATTGTCTATCTGTTTGATCGTTTTCTAAATATATTGGAAATTTTCTATTAATTATTCTATCAAACTGCTCCTTTGAACCATCCCCATTTATGATTAATTCTTTAGCAGTATCAAGTGTCACTCTTATTTGTTCTAGCGTTCCTACTCTAGCATCCTTGTCACTCCAAGATTTGTAAAAAGATTTGACGATAGGTTTCACAATAATGTTTAAAGCACCAATATCTAACTCTGTATCTATTAAAGACTTCCCAAAATTAAGAGAAATATCCATTTGTTCAATCATTCTTTTTTCTAAGATTTTATAGTTTCTTTCGATAACATCCACGTCAGTATCTCCAATAATACATGCTAGAATAATTTTTAGAGTCTTTTATAGGTTAAATTATTTTTGATTGTATGTTTCATTTAATGATTTTATAAATTCAGCTTTGGTGCGCTCAAAGCCTCTTCTTAGTGTTTTCACAATTATCTTCTTCCCTATGGGAACCCTAAGAATAGAGGGATCCTCTTCTATTATTCTTATTCCTCTTTCTGTAAATTCTAATTGTCTCATCAAATTTTGTTCAGCTATTTCTTTTCTGGCAAAAGCAGCACGACATAAATCACCGTAATCTTCCACAT
The DNA here is from genome assembly GCA_048940605.1 of Promethearchaeota archaeon. Lineage (GTDB taxonomy): Archaea > Asgardarchaeota > Lokiarchaeia > Sigyniarchaeales > SOKP01 > Loki-b32. The sequence goes on along the minus strand of JBHLOJ010000021.1, from coordinate 9,551 downwards.
CTTCTCTTACATCTAGAAATTTCACTACTTCTTTTAAATAACTTATAAACGTTTCTTTTGCTACTTGTTTCAACCTTTCATAATTCTTATGTGAATGTGAACAGTTGCGTGATACTTGATCAGCATGAAGATATTTAGGGAAAGATTCTTCAACAATCCTGTTAAAATTTTCATCATTATTACCATTTATTAATAATTCTTTCCCAGAATCTAAACTGACCTGAATTTGTTTAAGTGTACCTTCCCTTGCATCATTTCTTGACCAATAATCATAGAAAGTTTTAATTATTGGTTTAATTATAAAGTTTAGAAGTCCAGTATCCAGATCCATATCAATAAGTCTTCTTCCTAAAGCAATTGAATTTTCCATTTGCTGAATCATTCGTTGTTTAACTATATCATAATTTCTTTCGAGGTAATTCAATGTTTAGACTCCATTTACCATAAATGAAAAACAAAAATCGTTAAACTCAACTGATTATTATTTAAAGATTTCTATACTTTTAAAATAATTTCCTAAATTTTATACTATTAATTTTATGTGATTAACATTTTATTGAGTGTATAATAGATCATAAAATAAAAAAGAGAGAAAATTAATAGAAAATTATAAATGTTTTTTTTTAAAGTATTGATTCTAGGAGATCCAGAAACAATTCATTTTTACGTTTCAAACGCGTTTGGTGAACCTGGTGAGGATAAAGAAACATATTTTGAATGGTATAAAGAAGTTAAAACCTTAGAAGATACCTGTGATTTAGAAATTGATGCGATAACAAGCATATCAGCAGATTTTGATGATATTATTCCAATGGTAGATGGAATTATTTACTTTTTAAATCCCCTAATTGAAGAAGAATATGAACTGCTAGAAATGGTTTTACCGGATATTTTTTCAGTAAAACGTGATATTCCTACAATAATTATTTTTTATGATGAAAATGGTATTCTCCCAATATCTGTGAATGAACTACTAACAAAGGTTTGGGTTAATTATCCTAGTTTGGAAGCCTTTACTAATCTAAATCCTAGAGATTTTCATCAAGCACTTCAATCACTCTGTTTAGCAATGATTAATGGGGAAACTCCGTTAAATATTGAGAATGCATGGATGAGATTTCCAATATTCATTCAAATGGCAAATATTTACTTTAATAATAAAAACTACTATTATGCGGCTCAAGCTGTAAGAAAAGCTGCTTTGATTGCAGAGATATACAATAAAGAGGAATACTTTATTATAATAGACCAAGCAGCTTACCTATATTCAAAAATTAATTTATATTTGGAAGCAAGTAAAATTATAGAAAATATTGACAAAAAGAAGTCAGATAATTTTAAAAAATTATATGCTGAAGCAATGATAAGAGAAGGAAATTTACACTTTAATAAAAATGAATACGAAACAGCTGCAAAACAATATGAAAGAGCAGGACAATGGTGCAGTATTGAGTTATTAGATAAGGAAATCATTGATGAAGCATTTACATTAGCAATAACTGCTTGGATATCAGCTTGTAAGGTTGAGAATGCATTTAGAATCCTAGAAAGCTTGTCACATCAAGAGACTCAGAAAATCTTAAAGGAAATTACAGGTAAAATATGTAATGCAGCAGAATTTCTAGTAGAAACAAATAGATTTGAGTTAGCAAGAGAACAACTGTATACTGCGATATTTAAATATCAAAGAGAAGCACTTTCAGATGAGTTGCAAGAATTAACCATCAAGCTAACAGAGATTTTAATTCATATCTTCAAACATCAAATTAGCGTTAAAGAAATTCACGCGGCAAGATATACTTATGATGAAATTGAAAATATGTGGGATTCTTATAAAGTAAAAAAAACCAATTTAGATTCTTCATTAAAGACCCTTATTAATCTTTTTTTAGAAAAGAATAACTTTGGAATAGCAACCATCCTTATTAATAAACTAAACTCTTTGATGTTAAAACAAGAATTATCCAAAATTAGTGGAGAAATTGAGGATAAATATAAAACCTCATTGAAAAAGGAATTAGAGGAAAATATTAAAAAAGGTGTAGAGTTTTTAACTGAATTTGTTGATGCAGAGATAGACATTATCATAGATATGAATAAAACTAAAATCGAAGCAGCTAATGAATTAATCAAACAAGGAAAATATCTTAAAGGAGCAAAGTATTTAATAAATCAGGCGGAATATCTTAAAAAAATCGGACGGGAGAATATTCGGGACCAAATTCTTACAAAATCTTTAGATGTTCTCTTAGAAGGTGATCTTTTTGAAGATTTTTTCATCACCTTTAGCGATTTATCAATAGAGATGAAAAAAAAATACTTAATTAGAGTTTATCCAACATTCCTAGACCATTTGAAAGAAATTGAAAGATTGGAAGATTTTGAAAGAATAGCAAGAATTTTGGAAGATTCCAACAGAATTTATCGTAATAATTTATTGTATGATGAATCTAAACAGATTAGTTTAGTCTATATCAAAATTATTAAACATGAAGCACTGAATCTGCTTCAAATTGAAGAAAATCTTTCAGGAATAAGAAAAGCTAATGAACTTGTAAAGAAAGCAAATAGTGTCTCTTCTGCCTATTTAGAAAAAGAAGAAATCCAAAAAATAAATTTTGATAAAATCTTCAAGAAGTTTGCTGAAATTTATATTGAAGTGGACGATTTAGCTAATGCTCAAGTATATAATGATAGAATTGAGAATAAAGCATATAAAAGAGAAATTCATAAAATAATTGATAAACTTGAAGCAGAAAAAAGTGCTATTCGTTCGGAAATTGCTAAAGAGTCTCGAGAAGGAGCTGTTTTGGAGGAAATGCGTTCAATTATTAAAACCAAGGCTAGGGAATATCGTCGCTTAGATCAAACGAAAGAACTAAGGGAAAGAACTGCCCGAAAAACAAGACTTTTTAAAGGAGCTTTAAACCATTTAGTAAATAAAGATTTCGATAAAGCAGTGGAACTATACAACACTAGTATACTTGAATTAAACAGAATTAAGAAATATAATTTAGCTGGAATATCATTAGCAATTAGTAGTTTATTATTATTTAAAATAAATAAAGAAAAGGAAGCTAGACAATTATTAGGGGAAACTAAAAAAAGTTTGTCAAGTTTGGGTATTGAAACTTTTCCTTTCACATTGGTTGAATATATGTTTCAATCGAAAAAATTCCAAGATGAACACAAATTTAATGAAGCATTATATTTTATGAATTTCCTTCCTTTATTTGATGAAGAAAAGAATTTTATTGATGAAAATTTTGGTAAAGGATTTAAAGAAGAGGAAAAGCATATCAAGGTTGATGAACAGCTTATTGAAGCAGAAGGAACTATAAATGGATTGTCGCAAACACAAGCAATTGAAATAGATCAAAGATATGGAAAAATAGCGTCAAAAAGAGGAGAAACTCGACGAGAGAAAGAAAATATTCTTAATAAACGAAAAGCTACAAAAAAAATTTTTTATAAAGCGATTTTTACATTTTTAGAAGCACAGAATTTCAAGGAAGCCTCTACAAAATATTATGAATTAGCTGAAACTTTGGCTTCTAAAAGAAGAGATTTTAGAACTAGTTCACTCCTTATCCTTTTACAAGGATTATGCTTATTGAAAATAAAAGAGCCTTATATTATCATCAAGAATAGTATTAATCAGTTTCTAGATACTCTGGGTGTCAATAAAAAATTGGTAGAAGATACTTATGATATGATGTTAATCCTTTTTATCATTGATGTTAAGGAATACAATTTGGAAAATTATTTACCAAAAATTAAAGGAATGCTAGAAATCTTACCCTTATTCGAAGAAGAAATGGATTTAATCGAAGATATTTAAAATTAATCCACTATATTTGCATATTTTTGCAGATCCTTAACACGCATTCGAAGTGTAACTTCAGTAACTTTAGCAAGTTGACTAATCTCCTTCTGTGTCCTATTTTCATTACATATCTTTGATGCTATATAAATGGAAGCGGCAGCAATTCCTTTAGGGTCCTTTCCTGCTGAGTTAAATCCACTATCTCTTGCTTTTTCAATTAACTTTACAGCTATATTCCTACACTGCATTGAAAGTCTTAGTTCTTCATTAAATTTGTCTACATATCTATCTGCTGAAAAGTGTTGCACTTTCATTCCTAGTTTTGGTAAGACTTCCATGAGAATTAATCGATAACTTTTAATTACTTTCTTTTTTGGAATTTGTGCAATTTTCGTTATTTCTTCAGCTGTTCTAGGTATCCCATGAACTCTTAAAGCAGCAAAAATAGATGCCGATAATAAAGTATCTATACTTCTTCCCATAGTCAATTTCTTTTTTACAGTTTGGGTATATATTCTTAGTGCATCATCAGCTACAGCATCTGGAATTCCTAATCTTTTTTGTAAACGCTGTAAATTAGGTAGAGCAATCCATAAATTTCTCTCATAACTAGTGGTTAAAGATCTATGAATTTTAGCTAATCTATTAAATTTTGATTTATACTTAGGACTAAGTAAAGTACCTCTAGCATCTCTAGATCCTCTGATAATTGTTCTAGGTCCTATTGGGCTATAAACTCTTTCACTGCTTTTTCTCTTCTGAATTTCTTCTTGAGTAAAAGCTCTACGAGGACTATCATCAAGAATTCTAGAATAAACAAAACCACAATTTAAACAAACATAAAATCCATCTTCCTCACTAATTTTAGGGTTATCGCAACAGGGTGGTCCTTCCTCCCCCATATCTTCAAAGAAATCATTATCTTCAAAATGAGACGGCATAGTTACTTTTACTTAATAAAAAATGAATTTGGAATTTTTCATTTTTAGTATAAAATAAATCCTCTAATAAATATTTAAGTTTAATCTATTTAAAATTAAGTTGTGAAAATTTATATCTAAGCCTTTTTAACTAGTATCATAAAAGTTTAATAAATAATAATATAAACGATATTAACCTTTTAATATTAAAATAATCACTGGTTACTATGTCCTCAGAAAGTTCAGATATAATTAATGTCATTTCTAAATTTTTAGACCCCAAATCTGTAAAAATAGAGAAATTAGAAAACGTAGATGACATTTTAAAATTACCTATTCAATCCTACAAATTTATAGATAAAGAAGAGGCAACTATTATAAAAAACTTATTTGAAGTTACTAAAATTAAAGAAATATTAAAGCTCAATAAAGATGATCCCTTTGAAAGTTTAACCATTTTAGAAGAATCGCTTGAATTAACAGAAAATTTGAAAGAAAAAATTGGGAAACTAAAAAATAAATATCCCACATTAGAAAATAAATTAAAAAAAACAATTACCATAAGCACACTTGTAAATAGCCTTACAGAAGAAAAAGAAGCAATTGAACCTCAGGCTCAAAAAGTGTTAGTTGCGGGTCTAGATGCAGCAGGTAAAACGTCATTATTATCAAAATTTGGAGGACGCTTAGGAATAAGTGATATGATTGCTACTCATCCAACAAAGGGAGTGGTTAGGATGAAATTTGGTACTTCTAATCTGAATCTCTTTATTTGGGACCTTGGGGGGCAAGAGGAATATCGAGAAAGATACTTAAACAATCCCGAACAATATTTTGTTCAATTAGATTTATTAATATATGTTGTAGATGTTCAAGATCCAGAAAGATTTGAGGAATCTTTAGAATATTTTGATAAAATACTTGAATCACTAGTAATGTTAGAAGAAACTCCTTATATTATATTCTTTATTCATAAATATGATCCTGATTTAAAAGGAGCCCCTAAGATACTCCTTAATATTGAACTCTTGAAAGATAATATAGGTGAACTCCTTAAAAATAAGAAATATGATTTTGAACTTGAAATATATTTGACTTCCATATATTCTCTAATTTCCCATGAACCTCAATTTGCGAAATATATAAAAAATTTAATGAGTGCAGGTTATTCTCTAACGGATCCAACTGTAAGGAAGGTAGAGGGACTTGGAAAAACATTAGAAGAAACTCTTAATGCAGTTATTAGATTATCTGAGAGCATTTCTACACAACTTAACGATATTGATACTCGTCTTCGTGCAATAGAATCGGGTGCATTTCAAGCAGCACAAAGTGGTCAACCACTTGAAATAGCAAGTCCTTCTTTAAGTTCCCGTAGTTCTGGAGAGAACTCAAGGTTAACTGTCCTTAATGAATTAAAAGATTTATTTAGTAAAAGAAGGAGTTTAGATCTTTAAATATTAATCTTTTTTGAAAATATTATCTTTAATATGTTTATAGGTCGCAGATATAAGAATTACTATACAAATTACTATCCATAAGATAAAATACCAAATATTTTCAAACAGCATTGAATTAAATTGTCGATATTCAATAGTATGTAGAGCAAGTTTTTCAAAATTTTTAAAAATAATTTCAAAAATGGGAGCAACAAATAAGACTGATAGTAAGAATCCAACTATACCAATAATATAACCGAAAATTACATCAGAAGGATAATGAACACCTAACTGAATCCTTGAAAATGAAATTATTATAGCTAATATCTGCATTAGGATTGTCATTATGGGTGATTTTAAAAAAAAAAGTCCTATCAATAATCCATATGCAACAATATTATATGAGTGCCAAGAAGGAAAGCTTTTTGAACTTGGTTTCTTTTCAAAAACTTTGAGTTCCTCTTTTTCTAACTTATCAAATGGTCTTGATCTATTAACAATTTGTTTAATTGCTACAATTAATATTAACCCGGTTAAGAAAATGGCAGATAAGTTAGCAAGTAAAAATGGATCATACCAAACAAATAAATAAAAAGCGATTAAAAAGATCCATAGTGTTTCTCTCCCAAAGAAGGATAAAAACTTTAAGATGTAAATAACTGGTTTCCCACCGATACCATTATATTTAATAATTACCTTTTTGTCCCATTCATCGATCTTATTAGAAAGAACTTTGAACTCCATAATAGCATAACCACAAAATAATTTTAAATTGAATTTATAAACAAATATGCTTTTTTTACATTAGGAATCTGACTTTCAAAATAATCTAATGAATGTGAATCAGAACCAACAAAAAATTTTCCTCCTTCCTTCAATAACTGAGTTGTTAACATCTTTGAGGGAAATGAACGTCCAATACTAAATCTGTTCCCTGATAAATTGTATTCAATCTGTATTTTATTCTTTATGCAAAGACGCCCTAAATCTAACACTCTGCTTTCTGAGACATCACAATCATCCTCAGGTTTTATGTCGTTTTCATTAATATATCGGAATATGGTATCAATATGACAGATATTTCTGAAAATTTGAGAATTTATCATCATTTTTGTAGTTTCAAAATATTCATCAATAATATCTTTCATTTTTTTTTTCTCAAGAAACTCAATTAATTTTTTTTTAGTTGTTACAGGGTATCCAAAAATCCATTCATGGACAGTACCTCCGATGAAATCTAATTCTTTTTCATAATCATCCATAAATTCTAAGAGTTCAATTTCTCTATCCTTATAATAATCAACTTCAAGTCCACATAAGATAAAATCATATGTTTCTTTTAACTCATCAAGTTCCTCTAAGTAATTATTAATGTTTCCATTGTAGAAAGGATTATTTTTATCTTTTTCAATGGAATATAGCTCATAATGTTCAAGAAAACAGATGTTAATTTGATTGTTTTCAGCAATCTTTATATAATCTTCGAAATAAGGACCATTTTCATCAATATCTATGCTCCACTTAGCAGTATGAACATGGTAATCGGTAAATTTAAACTTCATTATTTAACAAGGTGTATAATTAAGAAAGAATAATAAAAATGCCGATTAACTATTCAAATGAATCTTCTTTATCAAAAAATACTTCATAAAAAAGTTCTTTTTCCCCTTCTTCAGGTGGAGTTATTTTTGTATATCCTCCTTGTCTAATAATACGAATAGTGCTTTTGTTTTGAATATGAATATTTCCATAAAATCCTTTAATTCCCTTTTCTTTTGCAATAATAATTAGATGTTGGTAAAGAAATGAACCAACACCTTTCCCTCGATAATCTTCTCTCACTAAAAAGCTATATTCTGCTGTATTTAATTTAGGATTTAAATAATAGGTGGCATTCCCAACCATTACTTCTTTGCCAATTTCACCTACAAAAGCCCCTACTGAAAAGATTTTATCATAATCAATATTCACTTCACTTTGAGTTTTCGAATGGGTAAATTCTTTTCTCATTCCGAAAAACCTTAAATACCTATCTTTCTCATTTAATGAATAGTATAATTCTTTAAGTAATGGTTCATCTGTAGTTTTTACTGGTCTTATTCTTATTTTTTCGTTATTAAAGGCTGTATAAATCGTTTCATATTCAGATGGATATAAACATATGCGTCCATCTTCATCACATGAAAGTAATTGGTCTGAATAGACGTAATTAAGTTTTTTGGCTTCCTCCAATAGAGATTGTCGAAAATTTGGGTGTGCAACACATATTAATTCAAGCACTCTTTCTCGAATCGTTTTACCATGAAGATAAGCTACCCCCCATTCAGTCACAACGTAATGCACATCTCCACGAGATAACATTACTCCTGCACCTTCATCCAAATGGGGAACAATCCTAGATTTTTTACCATCTCGTGATGTTGAGGGGATAATAATAATTGGTTTACCTCCTTTTGAAAATGCAGCACCTCTCATAAAATCTATAGTTTCTCCTAATCCTGAGTAAAATTTATATCCTTCTGTAGCAGCATTTACCTGTCCTGTTAGATCAATTTGCCTAGCTGAATTTATAGAAACCATTGTTTTGTTCATTCCAATATTTCTTGGATTACACACATAATCTGAGGGAAAAAATTCTATGTATGGATTGTTATGAACAAATTCATATAATTTTTTAGTACCCATTGCAAAACTAGTGATAATCTTTTCAGGATGATAATTTTTCTTTCGACATGTTAAGATGCCCTCTTCAATTAGGGGGATAATATTATCTGTAATATAGTGTGAATGCATCCCTAAGTCTTTTTTATCAAATAAATATTTTAAGCAGGTATTTGGTAAATCACCGAATCCTACATGGATCGTTGATTTATTTTCTACTAAATTAGCTAAATTTTGACCAATTCTTTCAGCAATATCATCTGGTTCATCAAATTTAAATTCTAATAAAGGTACATCATTATATACGAAAAAATCGATTTCTTTCATGTGAATAAAACTATTCCCTAAAGTACGAGGCATTTGAGGATTGATTTCAGCAATTGTAATAAAAGATGATTGGGCTATTGGTTTCGCAATATCAATATTTATCCCTAACGAGCAAAAACCATAAGGATCTGGAGGGGTGACTTGTATAAGAGCCACATCAATATGTTTTCGACCTGAAATAATTAATGAGGGGATCTCACTGGCATAGATTGGAGTGTAATCTGCTTGACCTTTATTTATTTCCTCACGAAGAGTTTTACCGATAAAAAATGCATTGTGACGAAAAAGGTCCTCTGCTTTGTCCTCGAAATATTTTTCAGGTCCAATTGTTAAAAAATGAAGGATTTCAGTATCAATCAACTTTTCTGATTGTTTAAT
>JBHLOJ010000138.1:6143-7544 GCA_048940605.1 Promethearchaeota archaeon | reverse complement strand
TTACTAATGACAAGTCTAAAAACACCACCCAAATTTTCTATAAAGCGTAAAGTACAATGGGGAATGGCGAGCTTTGGTGGATCAATGATTAGTGGAATTTATGCATCTCTATTGCCTATCTTTTACGTCGATTATCTAGGTCTTGTTAAAAATGCTGCGATAATATACTATGTCCAAATCATCTATTTAATCGTCAATTCATTAAATGATCCTATATTTGGGTTCTATTCTGATAGATCAAGATCAAAGATGGGGCGAAGAATACCGTTTATTAGGTATACTGCTCCATTTTTAGCGTTAACCTTTATACTGGTATGGTTTGCCCCAGATAAAAGCATAGGGAATTGGAATTTATTTTGGTGGATGGTAATTACTACATGCCTTTACGACACAGCATATACAATAATTTTTTTAGTTTATGCAGCTCTTTTACCCGAACTTACTGAAGATGAACAAGAAAGAAACAGTCTTAATATATTTTGGCAGTTCTTCGGCATGATTGGTATAATTCTTGGCTTCATAATCCCAGATATCTTCCGAAATCAATCACGATTTTTACTTCTGATGTCAATGGTATTGGTGGGAGTTGTAGGTATGGCATTAATCTTGTATACGTCATATAAATTTACAGAAAGACCTGAATTCACTAAAGTAGATGAGCCTTTAGGATTTACTGAAGCATTTAAAGTGACATTTCGCAATAAATCGTTTCTTATTGTTGTTGCAGCAAATTTTATGGGAACATTAATACAATCATTAATAGTAGGTTCTATTTTTTATGCTGCAGATTACATCGTAGAAGAATCATCATTAATATTATTAGTTTTTATATTTATACCCCTTCTAGCTGGCATTTGGGCAACTCCAAAGTTAATTAGGAAATGGGGAGTAGTAAAAAGTGACCAAATCTTATTATTAATTGGGGGATTAGGGATGATTTTATTATTTTTCCTGACAGCTTATGATATCCCTGTATTAATTTATTTTTCTATTGCTATTTCGGCCATTGGATTTGTTGGACCTTTGATATTCACTAGCGTATTATTTGCTCAAGTGGCTGATGAAGATGAATTAAACACAGGAGTAAGAAGAGAAGCTGCTTTTTTTGGGGTTAATGCTTTTTTCACTAAGCCAGCACAGAGTATTGCGATTATAATCCCCACGGTATTATTAGATTTAGCGAATTTCATACCTCATAAGATAGGTGAGCCACCTGTGCTTCCACAACCTGAAGCCGCCATCTTTGCAATTAGGTTATTCATAGGTTTAATCCCAGGAATTGCTTTAATACTAGCAGCTCTTATTTTACAATTATATCCTATAAAAGGAGATTATTGGGTAAATATTCAAAAAGAGATTCTTATACTACATGAAGAAAAATTCAAAAAATTAGAAAGTTTG
>JBHLOJ010000138.1:0-6043 GCA_048940605.1 Promethearchaeota archaeon | reverse complement strand
AAGGAGATTATTGGGTAAATATTCAAAAAGAGATTCTTATACTACATGAAGAAAAATTCAAAAAATTAGAAAGTTTGGAACGTGCTGCTAAAACTGGTAATTAATAGGTCAATTATAATAATCCAAATCTTCTATTTATACTTTATAATTAGTTACACTTTTTCGTTCTCGTTTTCTTATTTTAAAAAGTAAAGAGATATATATTAGGTTTTAAAATATTCAAATAATGCGAATAAATTAATATTAAGATCTTGAGGTAAAATGTATAAGGTTGTTTTATTACGACATGGGGAAAGTACTTGGAATAAGGAAAATCGTTTCACAGGGTGGACAGATGTAGATCTTTCAGAAAAAGGAGTTGAAGAAGCAAAGGAAGCTGCTAGATTACTAAAGGAAGGAGGATATACTTTTGATATTGCTTTTACATCGGTATTGAAAAGGGGAATAAGAACTTTGTGGATTGTGTTGGATGAGATGGATTTAATGTGGCTTCCCACTTATCGATCATGGAGATTAAATGAAAGACATTATGGAGCTTTGCAAGGATTTTATAAAGCTAAGATGGCTGCAGAAGTAGGGGAAGAACAAGTTCTCATATGGAGGAGAAGCTATGACATACCTCCACCTGCCCTTAAAACCAGCGATCCAAGATATCCTGGAAACGATAGAAGATATAGTGAATTGAAAGCAGAAGAAATTCCTTTGACTGAGTGTCTCAAAGACACCGTGGAAAGAGTCTTACCTTATTGGCATGAATCAATCGTTCCTACTATTAAATCGGGAAAAAGAGTTTTGATTTCTGCTCATGGAAATAGTTTAAGAGCCCTTGTTAAGTACCTTGACGATGTTCCAGAGGAAGAAATAGTAGAATTGAATATCCCTACTGGCATACCATTAATATATGAGTTAGATGATAATATGAAGCCGATTTCTCATTATTATCTCGGAGACATTTCAAAAGTTGAAGAAGCTATTAAAGTGGTCGCGGATCAAGGAAAAGTTAAATAATTATTAGAGTCAAATTTAAATATTTGTGAAAATCGTAAGAGATGGTTCGGAAAAAGTTAATTTATATTTTAATTGTACTCTGTTCATTTTCTCTTATCGGGCAGGTATCAATAACTCCTGTTAGAGCAATGGTTGAAGTCATTTCTGTTGAAGAAGCTCATGAAATGATATCTAACTCTACTCTTTATCCAGATTTGTTTATTCTAGATGTCAGAACTCAAGGAGAATATGATGAAGAACACATATGTAATGCCACTCTAATACCTGTTGATGAACTCGAATCAAGGTTAACCGAGCTATATCCTTACAATGATACTGAGATAATAGTTTATTGCCGAACTGGGGCTCGAAGTGCAATTGCTAGTCAAACTTTGAACAATTATGGATTTACGAAAATATTTGACATGTCTGGTGGTATTACCGCGTGGAAAAGTGCTGGATATCCTGTTTGTCCAGATGAAAGTGAACAAGGACAGCCTAGTATTGACTTTTCATTTACTATTTTCATTATAGTTCTATTCGGAACAACAGGGATTATATTGTTATACTATAAAAAACATAAATTCTTAAAAAATAACTAAAAAAAAAAAGAATTTAAAATTGTATTTATTTCCATTCCATTCCCATTACTTTATAGGAATCTGAAACTCCCATTAAATTTTCAATTGTTATATAGAAGCCTTCAATTTCCATAGTAAACGGCATAAAATATTTATAGAGTTCTTCTCCTGCTTCTTCTAATTTTCCCCTTTCAGTATAAATTAAGTGGTATTGCTTCATTCCATCTTTCCCTGCCGGAGTATTGAATGCACGCCATTTTGTAACAAATGGTATCTCTCTAGGCTGTTTCAAATATATTTTGGCAACATCCATTGATTTATGCATTGGATACCAGGTAGTTACCATCATTATTCCCATAATTTATCTTAACCTCTTTTTGATTTTTATAATTGGATTATGAGGTAACTAGATCCTTTTTTACGTTTAATTTAAAATTTTACATTTTTATCAAGTAAAAACCAAGATTAATATGGGATTTTAAAAGAAAATTTTTAAGTCTGAATAAAAAGATTTTATATTATGGAAAAAAAATCGATATTAGATAATCCCCTAGTTTCTCATACTCTTTTTTATCCTCGGAGAACGCCAATCCCTAAAGAAACCGATCCTAACATTAAAGTTTTAAAGTTTCAAATCGAAAAAGATATCCTTATTGGAGGTTTTGTTTATCTAAATGACTTAAACTTACCTACAGTTCTCTTATTCCATGGAAATGGGGAGGTTGCGGCAGATTATCAAGGTGCGAGGGAATTTTTCTATAGATGTGGTGTCAATTTAGCAGTTGTTGATTATCGTGGATATGGATTTAGCTCAGGCGAACCATTCTACACAAGCTTAATAATAGATGCATTACCAATCTATAATGCATTTTATACATGGATCATTAAAAATCGTTTAAAAAATTCCATTTTTATTCTAGGACGTTCACTGGGAAGCATTTGTGCTTCTGAAATTGGTTCACATAATCCCGAAAGCCTAAGAGGAGTTATTTTTGAAAGTGGGTTTGCTAGTATACATGGTATGATGACAAGACTAAGTGGTCAAGAGATTGAACCTGAATTCTTTAATGAATATTCAAATGATGTAAGAATTAGAAAGTTTAAGAAACCTGTGTTGGTTATTCATGGTACTATGGATCAGATAATTCCATATCAACAAGGAAAATTGATATTTGAAAATGTTCCTCCAGAAACAGATAAAAAACTAGTGTTAATAAAAGGAGCTGGGCATAATACTATTTTTTATTTTGAAGATGAATATATACCCTCTGTAAAAGAATTTATTGAAAAATTCCAATAAGTATTTTTTTTATATTCTCTTTTTAATGCAATTCATAATTAAATATTGGACTAAATAAACTTCTTTTATGCTTTTTAATATATATTGATTATTAGTAAGAACTATAAGAAGTAAGATGATCTAAAATTGCTTATACAAAAATATAATTTTTGTCCGTATTGTGGTAAGAAGATTCAAGGATTAAATAAATCTACTCTAAACTTCTGTTGTTATTGTGGAACAAAATTAAAAATTAATAATAGATCTCGAACACCACGAGTTAAATGCACTATTTGTCATGAATATATCAACCTAAAGAATAGTGATATAATTAAATGTTCTTATTGCGATAGTCAGTATCATTCTACTTGTATTACTTCATGGTTGATGAAATATAATTCTTGTCCTATGTGTTTAAATGTATTTCTTATGCCGAATTTGGTAAAACATTAAATTTTTAATTTCTTTTAATCAGTAAGAAACTCATTAATCAATATTTCTTTAAATTCTAAATCCATCTCATCAAAAGGAATTAATTCTTCTCCATTGTATATATCTGGAGGGTTGAATTTTTTAAATGCAACGGAAAAAGGGATGATTAAACTCGAAATATCTGGAAATTTTTCAACATCTTCAATTTCTTGATCAACCTCTGCAATCTTTTTATCTGATACTTTTAAGCTCGATCTGAACACCTTTCTCAATTTATATAATTTCAATATGGAGTCATAATAATTTAAGAGAAAGCTCCCGACAAATTTAGTGATATTTTTAAAGTTAAAATTGCTTGCATCAGGATCATGATCAGAAATATTCATCAGTAGATTCCTCTTTATAGCAAATTTTCTTTTAAGATTTGTTTTAATTTTGAATTTGACTTTATAATTCTTCCCATTTTATCATTAGAGTAAATGTCAACAGGAAACTTTTCATTATATATACTTAAAATCAAAATTATTAAATTCGAGACATTTTGAAAGCAAATTCTTGAATTTTTGCAATTAAATAAATCAGCAACAAGTTTAGAAAGTAAACCAAATTTCTTTTTCTGAACTCGACTATCTAAAAAATAACCATCTACACCAAAAGAGTTTTCTAAAAATTCTTCGACCTGTTTCTCAATAGAACTTGATCTGAAAGTCATTCTAAAATACAGTATTTTAGGGTTTGTCTAAATCTAAATATATAAAGAAACAGATTTTTTACTGATATTACTCTTAATGAATACTACCCACAATTTTTAAAGAATTCTCACTATTCTAGGAATTCTTCTTTAAAAATCCGTTGATATTCAGGATGTCTTTCATTAAAAGGAATTTCTTCGTCTCCATTGTAAATATAATCAGATTCCTCATTTTTATTTATATCTGACAAATGTAATACTGCTCCTGAGATATCTGGATAAAAGTTTTCTTCAAATTGATCAATAGTTTCTTGATAAATTTTAATAACATCTTCTGAAATCATTTTAAAAATCTCTGAATCCTGATGTTTGTGTTATCAACTAGTTTATTATTCTATTAATGAAATACCTTTATATAATGCTAAACAAAACCAAAAGTTTATAAATAAAAAGCATTGATTCTCCACTGATTTCAAGTAGATCTGGCGAATAATAATAAGGTATATCAAGAAATGAGGTGAACAGCCTAAAAATCTAAGCCTAGAAAAAGTCATGAAAATAATTATTAGTCTTTGGAAAAAGTTTTTCTAGGAGCTCCAGCTTCTCATGATTGACTGTAATGAAGCCTAATTCAAAAAGTTCTCCTACTGTTCTAAATCCTGCTAATAATTGTGAAAAATGTCCAATATCTATCTCAATATCGGCAGATTTTTTTGAAAAATTATTCACATCCACTTTTATTTCTTTTTCTTTTGAAGTTAGTGTAAAATATCCGTTGTTCCAAGAGCAAAATTCATCTTCTATTTGAAATGTGATAGAAAAATCTGTAAGAGGGTATTCCAAATTCTCAAGAACAGCTTTTACATCTATTATTCTTAGTAGAGAATTTGCTCTTATACTTCTCAATTCAATTCGAGGTGTTCTAAGTAGATCTATAATATTTTCATTTACTGGAAAAGCACCTAGGATATATTCTCGTTGATCTCGATGGCTCCATAAAAAGTTGAATAATGTTTGTTTTGCTTTTTGATCTAGCCAGAAAATCTCTTGAATTAAAATTGTTCTCTCGGGGTGCTCAATCCAATGCTCATTCACTTTTAAAAATGTTATTATAATATAACCTACAGGTTGGTTTTTGTTATAACAAATAAATTTATAATTCCCTGTATAGAACCTTTGCCAGTAATCTTTAAGAGGTCTTTTTGCGATATAATCGAAATTTAGAACTATTTTATCATAAATTTTCATAATATCATCATTTATCTCGTCTACTTCTATCATATAGTAATCTGTTTCTTTGTAAATAATATCTGAGATTTTAAAATGATAATCAATACATTCATCAACAAGCTTATATCCTAACATTTCATAAAAAGAGAGCTTAAATGGGTATAAAACTGAAATGGGAACTTTATTATTATACATATCCTTAAACATTTTAACCATAATATCCCTAATTATACCACGATTACGGTATTCTGGTTTAGTAGTAACTCCAGCAACCCCACTCATCCTAAAATCTTTAGAGCGCAATCTTATTTGGAATGGGATATAACTAGTCGTAGCTACCAATTTTTCTTTATCAAAAGCCCCATAACTCCAATTCATAGGTAATTTAATGGGTAATTCTATATTTTCATAAGTATTTTTCGAAGTTTGAAAAGCGTAACGCATTAGCCTACTGTTTGCTTTACGATCTGTTTCAGTTAATTTTCGAATCTCCAAAAATTCTCTCCTTTTTACCATTTTTTCTATTTCAATAATATATAGCATCCCAATAGTCAATAAAATAAAAAATTTATTATATTCACTTTAATCACTATACGGAAAGGATTTTGTCAAAAAATTAAAAAATCTTTACAAAAAAAAATAAAAAAAAATTGGTCCTTTTTTTTAAGATTGACCAGTTTTAATAAATGAAATAATCAATATTCCAATCGCCATTATAATCCCAACAGAAATCATTGCCCAGCCATATGCTGCTTTTCCTATTACATCATAGGATAACATAATAGTACCCCACACAAACGGACCTAATGCTGAAGAAAATTTTCCACTCAGCTTGGAAAAACC
>JBHLOJ010000020.1:23716-32863 GCA_048940605.1 Promethearchaeota archaeon | reverse complement strand
AATAATTAATAATGCCAGAAAGAGAAAAAATTGTCATAAGTTTCGATTTAGATTATACTTTAATAAATAATAGGAAGGGAATTATTGATTCTTTTAATTATGCTTTAAGAAGATTTAATCTCCCTAAAGTTAGTAAATCTATCATAGAAAAAATGATAGGAATTCCTTTAAATGATATGTTTGCTAAATTTACTCAATTAGAGCCATCAAAATTATCCATTGCTTTTCGAGAATATTATAGTATTAAAGGAATCTATCAATCTAAACTATTAGCAGGAGTAAAAAATAAACTGAAGGAATTAAAACTCCAAAACTTTACTTTGGGTATAATTACATCAAAAAAGCAAAGTATAGCAGTTAAAATTGCGGAATATTTGAAAATTGCTCAATTTTTTGATTACATTTTAGGAGAAACTGAAGTTGTTAGAAGTAAACTCGACCCAAATTTAATACAAATCTTATCAGAAAAATACCCTAAATCTAAAATCTTTATAATTGGGGACCATCCTAAAGATGCGATGCTTGCAAAAAGTTTAGATTGCCCATTTATTGGAGTTTTGACAGGTTTTCACACAACAAACCAATTGAAAAAAGCTAGAAATAATGAAATCCAAACACTAATACTAAAAAACGTTAAAAGAATTACAGTTGATATGATTTATTCACTTTTATAAAATACAAGTTAAATGAACTAATTTATATAAAAAGATAAAAAAAGAATAAAGGACTTTATTTCTCCCAAGATTCATATTCTTTCATGAATTCGTTTGGTTTCCATTGGGTATCCATAAATTTAGGAATTCCTGAACTATCACGAGGCCCAACAACTACAAAAGCGTCTGCTTCATCTTCTAAAGCTCCACTTAATCGAGCAGCCATTCCTGGCAGAACAAGAATTCGATGATTCACATTATCAAAAGCTTTAAATTCCTTAACTGCTTCAGCTATTCCCCCAGCATTAAACTGTCCTCCTGCTACAGCGCTTTCAATCCCAATACCTTCTGTGTCAACTACTAAAAGCCAACAATTCAAATTTGCTCCCTGTAAATCTTGCTCAACAGGAATTTTTGTCATTCTATAATTGCTTGTAACAAAAATTGGGGCCATATCATCAGGTTCTCCAATTTTATAAATACCAGCATCAACTGCAGGATAAATTCTTGGATCAGAAAATATACTTTGACGTAATGTCATGAGAGCGAGAAGAGCCCAAATTTCTTCTTTTTTCTGCCCTGTGTGTAATACTATTAAATTTGTATCTATAGATTCCATAATTGCCCCCATGATTATTTCTTGAAATTGATGTTCCCAAAGTTCTTTATCATTTCCAATTTTGACTTGGGCCCAATAAACTGCAGGAACACCCATAACTGGCCATCCTGCATTGACGTCTTCTTTATCAATTGCTGCAGTTCTTAACTGCATAATCCTATCATATGTTAATGAAAGGTTTCCAGGCCCAAAAAACGTTCCTGAATCCAATATCATTTCTTTAACACCCAATTTCTGCAAAGTTGCACTTAGGGACATTAGTTCGTCTAATTCATTTGAGAAAACAGCTATAGGTAAATTATTTTCTACAGCAAATTTACCGATTTGTTCCCAAGAATCTTTTGTGGCAGCATATAGTAATGGTTTTCTGTTTTTAATTGCTTCCGCAGCATATAACAAAATTTCTGCGTCAAAAGTACATAACATAATTGGAAGGTTTGAGGATTCTGCTATTTTACTCGCTGCTAATTTGAATTGTTCCTTATCTCCAGATACATTTCTTAGTGAAACACCATCTAAAGTAAGTACATCACCAATCCTTTCTATTTTAAGATCTGAGAGATATTTAACAGTTTCTTCTATGTCACCATCATCATCTGCAATTTCAATAAAAATTGCAGTCTGGTTATAAAAAGTTAATTGGTGACGGTATAAGACTTCCTCACCCCCGATTATAGCAACTCTATCACCAGTACCAACAGTTATTGGTCTCTGAGGAGGTGTTATTAAAGTTATTAACTTCTCTCGATTCCTAGACTGTTTTGGATCCTGCATTAAATGTGAGCAATCTTGGACTATAACTTTCCTTTCTAGGATATCTGTTGCAAAAGCCATACATGTATCGTATCCACACTCTTTACAATTACTTTTATCTAAAAGAGCATAGACTTCTAGTGGACTTGGTCTTGCCATTTTATTTTCTCCAAATACATTTTTTTTTCCTTGAATAAGTATGTGTAGTCTAATTATAAATTGAATTAAAAATTTGGTTTTTTCAGAACTATTGAAGATCAACCCCATTTTTTTTATAAGTCTTATTACTAAAAAATTAGTATTATTTCATATTTTTATGTTATTAGTTCTTAATTCTGGGTGATTCTTGTTTTGATATAATGAAGTAATTTAATAGAACCAATTCATAATCTAAAAATAATAAAAAAATTGAATTTTGATGATTGGAATTAATAATATTCTGTTTTCGATACGAGCAATGTGAAAAAGCTGTAAAAAACAATATTTACAATACAGCTTATTACCAGATATATTAGAATTGATTCAACAGTAATTGGACTAGGCCAAATGAAAAAGGCATAAAATGAATTACTAAATTCAAACTCTAAAGTTTCATTTAAAGACACTCCAATAACCACTGCAACTGTACTAATAACAACAGTCAACATCCACCCAGCAAAACCTTGAAATTTACTTTCAGCAAATTTTCCAGCAAAAATAGCTGCGATTATAGGTGTTGCTAAATACCCCAAACTGAATATTAAATAGCTTGATTCTTCATTAAAAAGAGGTTGAAATATTGCCCAATCCAAATTATTTGACGGCACACTAGTAATTGAACCGAAAAGATAATAAATTATCATTAAAGGATCATCTTGAATTTTATCCATTAAAGCTTTAAAACCCAGATCAGATTGTCCTACGTCTATAAGAAAATATAATATTGTAAAGATAAAATTTAACCCAATAAAAGCTACTAAACTTAATAAAAAAGATTTTCCAAATCCCATTTTTCTCAGACTCAATTGTTAAATGTGCTTTTTTATTAATTATCTTTAATTAAGAATGCATTTTATTATGATATAAATGAAATTTGTTTTTAAATTTTAGTGTAAGAGTAATCAAAAATTCACTATATTTTATATAAAAATTCTACTTCTTTATAATCAAAGAATTGGTTTTTATTATAGCAAATTATTCTAAATTATCTAATTGGATAAGGTACGTACAATATTTAAATTCAACTTTGTCCTAACGCACTCAAAAATATATTGAAATCATTTTGAATATGCTAGGAGAGAACTAAATTACTAACAAATAAATTTCTAATTACACCTCCAAAATTTAAATATTTATTTTCTCTTATTATATTGACTATTTAATGAGAAGAGATAGTAATAAATTTGCTCTTGGGAAGCTTAAGCATGAATACTTAAGTAAATTACTCTTAAATTTAGAAATTAATGACAAAAGAGTTGTATTAGGTTCTAAAATCGGAGAAGATGCTGCTGTCATAGATATACCCGGAAATAACTATTTAGTTGCCAAAACTGATCCAATTACTTTTACTACTGACCAAATAGGGTATTACGTTGTAAATGTTAATGTTAATGATGTCGTTTGTACGGGAGCTAAACCTAAATGGTTTCAAGCAACAATTTTATTACCTCAAAAAACCACAACGAATAGGCTAATTGAGAATATATTTAAAGATATTCATGATACATGTAAATCCATGGGAATTGCAGTAATAGGGGGACATACAGAAATCACACCTAAAATTGATAGACCGATGCTAATCGGATCTTTATTAGGAGAGGTCGAAAAAGAAAAACTTGTACGTACATCAGGAGCAGAACCAGGGGATGCAATAATTCTTACAAAAGGAATTTTTATTGAGGGAACTTCAATAATAAGCCGTGAAAAAGGAAGTGAGTTAAAAGATAAGGGATTCAATTCTGATTTTATAGAAAAATGTAAGAATTACCTTTATGAACCGGGAATAAGTGTGTTTAAAGAGGCATTATTAGCTAATAAAAACTTTAAAATTAAGTCATTTCATGATCCAACTGAGGGGGGACTTGCTACGGGTCTCGCTGAAATGGCTATTGCATCGAACACTGGTATAATAATTGAAAGATCAAAGGTTGATATTTTACCAGAACCCTCAATATTAAGTAAAATTTTTGATTTGGACCCAATGGGTACAATTTCATCAGGATCTCTATTAATTGCTATAGATGATGAAAAAAGCCAAGAATTAATTGATTTATTAACAAACAACAAAATTCATGCGAAAAAAATCGGAAATTTCGTAATTAGAGAAAATGGTTTGATGATTAAAGAGAATAATGGAAAGGTAAATCCCTTAAGTTATTCAGAAACTGATGAGATAACAAAAATTTTTTAAAATATAACAAAATAGCTTTATTTTAGTACAATTCTATCATTAACCAATATTTTTATTTTCATGTTTTTATTTTATTAATAATTAGCCTCATTTTTTTAGGGTTGTATAATTTCGAATATAAATTGTAATTGAATTATTGAATGATCAGATTTGGTTAATAAAGAACTAAGCGATATCATAAGCTACATAGAAAAAAAAACTAGGGGTCATAATTTTGGTCTTATATTTGAGACCGATGTGTTTTTTGAAATATTGGAAAGGAAAAAAGAAAAATTTAAAGACTTTCAGGATGAAATTAGTTTTCGATGGGAAGAATTTAATCAAAAGAACCAAAAAAGAATAATAAAAAAAACCTTCACAACTTTTTTCTATAAAAATTTCCATGATTTCTTTAGTCATTTTCTACAAAACTTCTTTGGATTTAACGAAAACTCATTAAGATTAATTATAAAAGAAAAAATCTCTGAAAAAATCCTATTTTTAGAATATAATTATATACTATCCTCTGAAGAAATTGAATATTTTAATAAGACTACCAAAGAATTTGAAGGGGAACTGCTTAATGGTTTTACGTTTCCTACTGGTTACCTTTATTTCCTTGTTAGAATTTTAGGGATTGTAATTAGAAAAACAGTTCGAGAAAAAATCTTTGTTTTACTTGATGGTGTCAAAGTTGAGAAAAAAATTAATAATGAGACCTTAGATTTCATGATTATTATAAAAGATAGCAAGGATGAAGTTTTTCAAGAATATTATAGCATGGTCCTCTATTATTTTTTAAGACAATTTAATGGTGTCCCTGAAATTTATTATGAAACACTACTTGAAGGAAGAGAAAAGCTATATCAAATAGCTTTAGATGAATATATATATGCTAAGGAGAAATTAGTTGATTTACTTTATTATTTTTACAAAAAATGCATTCTACTTCAGAGTTTTTCACCTCTGTTGGACTTCTTTAATTTTGTTGGCTCAAGAGTAGAAGATTCTATCTTTTCCAAAATTGATATAATAAAAAAGGGATTTTTAACTAATCTGGATGATTACAGTGATACTAAAAAAAATTCTGTAATTAAATTTTTTGAATATCTTGATAAGAAATCGACACTTTATTCTACATTTCAAGCCAATAATTTACCATCCCCGAAATCACAGTTAAATTTATTCTTTTTATACTTGAAATATTATTTAGGAAGTGGGTTAGAAGCATTAGAAGTAGGAGATGTACTATTCTTACCTGAGAAGTTTAAAAATAAATTAGACAATTATAATAAGAATATTGAAGAGGTAATTAGTGCTCATTCAATTAATAATATTAAAGAATTTCTTAACTTTCTCTCTACATTATCAAATATCGAAAATATCAATCCATTTTTTCATAAATTATTTAAAAAAAATATATCAGAGCTTAATTATGGATTTTTTAAGACGTTTTTAAAGAGTTTTAATACAGATTTTTTAATGAAACTTGATGATGAAAATACAAACCTTTCTGAAAATCCTGAAAATATACCTTTCTCATTCAATATAATTGTTGATCATATATGTAGAATTCTTTATGTTTTAATAGAAAAGATCTTTCTTAGATCTAATCCAGAAGATGCTTCTTCAAACTTCATTGATCCACGGAGTCGTTATATTGGAAAAAATATTGCTCTAAGGGTATTAGAATTATTTGTGTTTCAAGATATAAACTACTCAGATGATGTGTGGCCTGATTATATAATAAGTTTAAATAAAAAATACCTTAAACAGGAAATGGAAAAATATAAAATCATAATTCCAGAAGATCATTTTTATTCTGATGAAGAGTTAATACAAATTATGATCACTTATAACATTCAATCTTTCTCAGATCAACCTTTTTTCGAAGAATGGCTCATTCATGAAATTATTATTCCATTAAATAATTTTATCTTAAATATTAAAAATTCTGTAAGATCCTTAAATGAGATCGAAATTTATGAAAAATTAAGCAATTATTTTATCTCAGATCTCGAAGATGAGCAAATGGTAAAAGAATTTAAGTTTGTCTGTCAACAAATAGCCCCTTTTTGGAAAAAATTGGTATAATTTTATTTTATATCAAAAAGATCTAGAAATTTCTGAAAATCTTCTTCTATATCAATAATAGGTATATCCGAAGTCATTTTATTAATACTCCTTTTTCTACAAATAATTCCAGAAATCATTTTCACGTTGTCTGATAATTGAGGTTTAATCTCATCTATGTTGCTTATACACAGAATTGTGGGATTATTCAAATTCCTAAATCCCTCAGTAAATATTACATTAATTTTGTAAGGACCTTGATCTAACCATTTAATTAATTCATCAAAGCTAATATCTTGCGTATTTAAAAAAACAGCCACTTCTTTATAGAGATTTTGAATTATTGAATAAGATGCTCCAACTTCTGTAAATATACGGGAATCCTTTCCTTTCTCATCAATTTGATGATGCTTAACATTCTTAATCACTGCAACATTCAAATTTAATTTTTGTTTGAGTAATTTTATCGCATTCATAATAAAGTATGTCTTCCCTGAACCAGAATATCCTATAACATCAAAAATTCTAATAGCAACCACATTTGTAAAATTAATCTACAACTAAAAATCAATGATCCTTAATTGTTTTTATTCTTAGCAATAAATAACATTATAATATTTTATTATTTAATATATATTTAATTAAGATTTTTATCTAAAATTTTAATTACCCTTGAATACAGATGCCCAGCAAAAAAGAATATTTGGTGTTTGATGCTAATTTCTTTATTTGTATGCTTCAAATTAGAGCTCGAAATATCTTAGGAAATTTAGAAAAAGCAGGGAAAGAGTTAGGTTATGAATTCTATATCTCTGAAGTAGTTTTTAATGAAATTAAAGCCCCTCACACCTATAGAGATAAATTACGGCAAATTTTGAATATAAAGGAAATATTGCCTATAGAAATTGAAGATATAAAAAATGATCTCATCCCATACAACATAAGATTTCCTGCTCAAGATCCAGATCTTTCATTGGTCTATATTGCAAAAGATTTACTAAATGGGGGAGAATCTGCTTCGATTAACCTAGTAACCGATGATTTTAAGCTTGTTAAAAATACTAGTTTACTTTACAAAGGAAGAATTAATATATTATCTCTTTCGAGTTTTTTATTAAAGATACAAAGAACAACCACTAATCCTCAATTGAGGAAATATTTCAAGGATATTTGGAAGAGAAGTCTAAATTATACATTATCTTATATGATTGAACGCTCTAAAACCTATCCTGCAGAACAAAAGATTACTTGGTTGATTGAAAAAGCAATTACTGTTACTGAGGATTCTATTTTGACACAAGATGTTGAATTAGAGAATCCTGATGTAGGTATGAAATTTGAAATTGGTGCCTCTAGGTACCTAGAAGAGATTAATATTGCTGAAAAGTATATCTCTAACCAAGATCTTCCTAAGAGTGAGGAAAATCTTATAGTGGGTATTATAAAATTCCTTGAGAATTTAAAAATTTCAAGAGAATACATGAATAGAGCTAGAGATGCGATTGAAAAGAGTAAATCTAAAGAAGCTGTAAAACATTTGAAAAAGGGGAATAGATTTTTAATTTCATTACTTCAAGTTGCTTCAGGACAGTTAACGAAAACTAAAGATTATGAGGTAGTCGAACAACTTATTTGCTCAGAGATTAGCAAAATGGAGTTTTTACGAGCATTTCTACTGGTGTCACTCGGTAGAATTAATTCATCTATAAGCTCACTTGATAGGGCAGCTTTATTCTCAACAATTATTCATAATTATAAAACTTGTTTAACTCTTAATTATGTTAAGGCTTTAATCTATATCTTTCACGGATTATATAAAAATGCAATCATGCAGTATAACTTTACAGAGGAATTAGCAGAAATTTTTGAAGATGATAGATTAAAATTAAAATGTTTAATAGGAAAAGCTATTGCTCTGTTTATACAAGGTGAAGATAAAGAAACAGCAATGATTTTAATGGAGGAAATTTCAACCATGAATCTAGATGAGAACTTTCTTGATGCTATTATAGTATTTAGTGAATTAGGTGATTATTTCTTAGCTTTAGGACATTCTCAAATTGCTGCAAATTTATATAATCAGGCATTAGAAATCTCTATTGATTATAAATTAACATTGAAAAGTGAAATATTAATTGAGAAACTTAAGAGATCATATATAGCCACCGTATTAGTTGGTTATTCAGCAGAGGATATGATTGATAAGTTAGATCTATTATTAGATAAAGCTTATTCAATAAAAGACGTGGAAAAATATAATGAACAAATAAAAAAAATTTCAAGTTTTAATCTATTATTTTATACACCTTTCCCTTATATCAAGGGGAAGAATAAAGTTATCCCCTTTTCAAAATTACCAAAAGAACTTAAAGAAGATTTCCTCGAAGTAGTTTATTTTAAAAAAAACTTTGGTGATCAAAACCAAATACTCTTTATTGTATCTCATTATGAATTAGGTCTATTAGGGATTCTTGTAAAAACAAATGAAAATGTTGTTGGGATAGCAGAAAATTATACACTCAAAATAAAACCGACAGCACAGGTAAAGATTTATGAACCTGATGAAGATTTGAAAAATGATTATTTAATCCGTGCTATTATTGAAATTACTCAAAAAAATCAAGTTAAAATTAATTATACTCTTCCATCTTTCTTTAAACAGTTGAACTTATAATAGAGTT
>JBHLOJ010000020.1:4619-23616 GCA_048940605.1 Promethearchaeota archaeon | reverse complement strand
AATTACTCAAAAAAATCAAGTTAAAATTAATTATACTCTTCCATCTTTCTTTAAACAGTTGAACTTATAATAGAGTTATCTGTTAAAGTTATAAAAGAATTATGTAATTTGATAAACGGAAAGCTAATTACCTACTAACATCCCGAATGTCTCGATATGTTATAAATTTATTCAAGTTCTCCTTACTGATTTATCTCGTTGCGCAATTTGATGACTATGTATAGCGCACGAAATACAATAATACTTGGTTGAAGAAGAGCTTTGTATTATTGTCCCTGCTTTCTTAAGTTCAGTATACATTCTGGCATCAACTAACGAAGTTCTTCTTGTAACAGCTTTAGCTTTACTACGAGCAACAAATCGACCACATTTATAGCATTGAACCTTGCTGTCTTGACCCTTCTGACTTCCAGTTTTTCCCCCACTTTTTCTCTTTTTAGGAATAAAAATCAGCTAGTTTTAATTTTGTTTAGTTATTTAAAAAAATTCTAAAGAGTATTAATTTTATAAAACTTAAAAAATTTATCCTTAACCTTGATAAAATATTAAAATCAATCGGCAGGAATTACTTCTAAAGATTTAACCTAATATTAAGATCATTTTGTTTTAAGCTTTTAAACTCTGAAATGTATGATTTAATCTTTGAAGAACCGTATAAATTAAGGTAAATGTGAAAAGAATTATACCAATAAGAAAGACTGGTGTAACTGGTATTCTAGTGATAAAAGGGATCCTAAATGCAAAAGGTTCATTAAATGAAAGATCTGTTATAAAATAGAATATTAGCTCTATAATTATAGTAAAAAGTAAAAATAGGATCCGTTCAGCTCGTTCCATAAATCCAACTCCTTTCATATTAACCCCTTCATTTTCAGCTCTTGAACGTATATAGGAAATCATTATAACCAAAAATAGAATAATATAGCCTAATAAGTAGTCCAACAAACCACCATAAATCAATCCTATAATACAAATAGCATCAGATAGTCTATCTAAATTTGAATCTAAAAATGCTCCGGCTTGAGTTTCTTTTTCTGTTCTTCTTGCTACTTCTCCATCAAATAAATCCATTGCACCACCTAATCCCATTATACTAGGAATAATCCAAGAAAGGTATACAGAAAAATATAACCCAAATATAGCAATTATTAAGGAGGAAACTATCGAACAGATAAATCCTACAAAAGAAATTGTATTTGGGGTGATGTTATGTTTTATTAGAAAATCTACAGGACGGTCTATGTACCTAAGTGAAACTTCCCTTTGTCGAACTCTTTTTTTTGTATCTTCTATTTCATTCAAATCCTATATTAATCCATAAATCCTATAATTTAGATTAATAATTTTAAAATTTCTCTCTAATAAAAAATTTATTATAATAATAAAATGTGCAATTTCAGCAATCTAATAACCGAAGAAGCTAAATATGATTGATTTCCAATGCTTATGGTTGGAATTTTTAAAGCTAATAATTCTTTTGAATTAAGAAAATCATCTTCCTGATTTCCGATAATAAATAAAATATTAATCATTTTTTGAATTCTACTTCTCAGCTTGAAAAAATCATTACCATCCTCTCTTAGAATAAATATATTATAACTTCTTTTTTGAAATTTCTTTATTGCTTTTAATATATTCAGGTTTGAAGTTTTGATAGGCTTAATTGGATTATTATATGGTACTTCTCTTAAATTAGAGTTTAACAGGAGGGTTACAAGATGCTCCGATAACATTAATTCATTTTTTGGAAAATTTCCATAATTGAATAGTTCTGGATCAAAAATATATGTCCCATAATTGTCTAAAAAGACCCATATCTTAACGTTTACCTCAAAATATCCTTCAGTTAGTATAGCAGCTAATATGCACCTTGAAATTACATCTAATCTGCCAGAAGATCCTGGGATATCTTTAATTGTAAAGTTATCAAGGTTAACTGTTGGAGATTTAATGAAAAATGTTAAATTCATCAGAGGAAATTAAAGAAAATTATATTACATTATCAAGAATTTTATTCTCAAGTAATTTATACTTTTTCAAATTGACTCATGAGAATCAATAGATTTAACTTTATTATTTTTTCTATATCGCATAATTAAGTAGAATGAAGAAGACATTACAAGAATAGAAAGAACAATCCCTAAAATGGCAGCACCATAATCATTTGTAATAAAACTAAGTAAAGGTATCCATGGGGATACTAAATTATCTAACCATGATTCACCATTTTCATCGATTAATACACGTTCTAATCCGTCTGGAGCATCAGATAATATCCCAATAGTAAATCCAACTGCTATCATCAATAACAATATGCCAGTAACAATTAGTATCGAGGTAATAGGTCTTTTATAGTCAGTAATTTTAACAGATATAATTTTATTTATCATTATTGATTCTGTTGTAATGATACTTGGTTTTACTCTATAAATATAGGAGATAATTAAAGCAGATATTATTGCTTCACCAATTCCAATGAAAAGGTGCCAATAAACCATTGCAGGGATTGCGATTGAGAATGGGACTGCTCCTGAAATTCCTAATTCAATACTACATATGAAGGCAGCTAAGACAATAGAAATATAGGCACCAATGGCTGTCGCAATAGGTATTTTTACTTCTTTTGCTAAAGATGTTTTATTTAAGATTTTTACTATGAACACAACAATATAAAATCCAAACATTCCACCAATTATTCCCATATTAAAGGCATTTGCTCCCAAGGAGAGAATTCCTCCATCTCCAAATAAACTTTGGACAATTAAAACCAAAAAGAGAATTATAATTGAAGCCCATGGTCCTAGTATAACAGCTATAAGCGTTCCTCCAATTAAATGACCAGAAGTTCCTCCGGGAACAGGATAATTTACAAATTGAAATGCAAATATCACTGCGGCCAATACTCCAATATAGGGAATTAATTTTTCAGAATCTTCTTTTTCAAAGATATTCCCTATTTTAAAATATCCAAGAATCATAACTATTATAACAATAACCCAAAGGAAAACTATAGTTGCCGGATTTAATAAACCGTCTGGTATATGCATTTTTAAATCATAAAGGTTAATTTTTTTTGTAATGATACCTTAAAATGTTACTATATTATAAAAAAGTATGAAATATTATAAATATTACTTTTTTTAAATTAAGTATGAAAAATATAGATTAAACAGTCTAGATTTTTATTAAGTTGATTAAATTTTGAAGACAAATTTACCTTTTAGACTTGAAAATGAAAAAATTTATTTAAAAAAAAGTCACCCTCTAACTCGTTTAATTTTACCATTTATTTGTGTAATTCCTTTTATCATTATAGATGACATTTATCTGATAGGGTCTATTCTCTTTATTGTTTTCATAAGCGATTTAATACTTAGATTAAACATAATTGAAATCGTATCAAGATTAAAATTAGTAATTCCATTCGTATTTATACTAACTATATTCATTCCTTTATATGTTGGGGATATTATTCTTTATCAATTCAATATCGGAATTAAAATTATTATATATAAGGAAGGATTACTATTAGCATCTCTAATATTTCTAAGAGTAATTGGGGCATTGTTTGTATTTATGTCTTTTTTCTCTACGTTAACTTATTCTGAATTCATAGAAGCTTTAACAAAGTTAAGGATCCCTTCTATTTTTGTAGGATCATTAATAATTATGTTACATTATATCCCAATCTTAGCAAAATCAAATAGGAAAATACTAGAAGCACAAGAGATGCGTGGCAAAAATATCACAACATATCGTCAGAAATTAAAAACTCATGCTTATGTTATGGCAAAAAGTATCGTGATAAATATGGAGAGAAGTGAAAAACTTTATGAAAGCTTGAAAATGCGAGGATTTACTGGTAAAATAACATCTGTTTCTAAAAAATTTTCTATAGTTGATTTAATTTTTTTTACTATCTTTACTGTACTTATAATCTGTATAATTTTTATTGTAGATTTGCAATCAATATATCAAGGTGTAATTACTTTATTTTTGCCGTAGAAGTTGAACATTTAAATTTTAGCTATGAAAATGGGTTTGAAATTAATGATCTCTCGTTTAAAATTGAAAAAAACTCAATTTATGCCTTAACAGGAAATAATGGTTCAGGTAAAACAACTTTACTAAGACTATTAGTAGGATTATTAATACCAAATTCTGGGTCAATTAAGATTTTTGAGAAAAAAGTTACAAGAAATAAACGAGATCTATGGGAAATTAGACAATCAGTTGGTTTTTTATTTCAAAATCCAGATGATCAACTTTTTGCTCCAACTATTGAAGAAGATATCAGCTTTGGAGCAAGAAATTTAAAACTTAGTGATGATATAGTAGAAGAGAGAGTTAACTGGGCCTTGAAAGCAGTTGATTTAGAGGAATTCAGAAATTATTCACCATTTAACCTATCATGGGGTCAAAAAAAGAGAGCTGCTTTAGCAGGAGTTTTAGTAATGAAACCTAATTTGCTAATTTTAGATGAACCATTTGCAAATCTTGATTTCAAATCAATTCATAATCATTTAAAAATTATAGAGAAATTAAGAAAAGAAAACCATATTACAATTTTCTTCACTACACATAACCTATTCTTCGTAGAAAATTGGGCCGATAAAATATTGATTTTACATGATGGTAAAATCATCTTCGATGGCACACCTCATGAAGGATTAAATGATCTAAATGTTAAGAGAGTACTAGGTTCATACGATGAAATTCTTTCCTCAATTAAAAATGAAAAGTAAATTAAGAATAGATAGAAATTGGCATAGATTTAGCCTAAAAACACTAACACTATATTCTCATTTTAAGGAAAAACCTTTAAAATCAAATATGTTCTCTCGTGCTAGGCAATAATTTCTATGCGCTAATGGGAACATAATCATGTCTCCTGCGTACTGACTCAAGCTTCATCGCTTCGGTAACCACCTTTGCTAGACTAAGAGCCCATTTTTGCAGGATTATAACTGACTAATTAACTCCGAATTTTCGCGTCACTTTGCACTACATATTCATTTTTTAGTCATATGAGTCCTCGAATACGCGGTTTATTCCATCATTGTTCTCCCATTAATATAAAAGGAAATTAGAATTATAAAGATTTTCGTTATGATGAGAAAGGAAATGGTTCTTTCTTATCTATTCCTTTAATTTTATCCTCGATTCGTATAATAAGACTTGATACACAGTTAAAAAGAATTTTCCTTATTATTTCATACGCCATATCAATCTCGATGTCATTATCATGAAATTCATCATCTTTATAAAAAGCCTTATAAACCTTTTCAGTTTTAAGGATTTTGTAAGAAGAATCTACAAGAAACGCATAAAATTGACTGCTCTCATACTCCCTCTTTACTATTAGGGAGAGCATAGCGTCTTCTTTTTTACCACGCGCCCACTCAGAAGGAATTTCGAAATGAAAATTAATAATTTTCTTATTTTTTGTAATAAGGACGATTTCAAAGAAGGTTTCATCAATTTCTAAGTCGAAAAACTTTTTTAATTTAGTTATAAGATCTTCTTCTAACTTGTCCTCAGGGTAAGATAATAATACACTTGGGCCTAAAATTTGGTTAAAGTAAGTTAAAATTAAGTGAATCACAACTCACCTTAAAATTATCAGACTGTGGAATTATAATAAACCGATAGTATCTGATCCAAATAATTCTTTGATCTCTTTGTTCAATTCTCCTTGATCTTCTTGTAAATATCGATTTAGAACCATAGCGATTTTAGGAGCCCACTTTTTCATTATGGCGATAATAAATCCAATTTGAACTCTCTTATCAGTGCTTATGCATAATACTCCTTTGCCAACTTTCATTGAAAATATCATTCCTTCGAAATATTCCGTAATTTGTAAGGTTATATTTCCATATCCCAAAATATGACCTTGTTCTTCACCAGCAATAAAAACGGCGCCTCCTATTGCACCAATCTTCTCTACAGAAATACTTTCATTCTCAGAAAAAGTAAATTTTGATTGACTCATGATAGTTATCCCAGTGTCATCAGTTAAAATAGCATATTTTAATCCAGGTGTACTATTTATAATAGCACTTAACATTCTCTTCAATTTAATCTCATCTTCAGAATAACTCAAACATTAGTCAACCTATAAACTATATATCTTCGTCAATCGTCGTTTTTAAATTATAAAAATAGTTATTTAAACGCAACTTTATATTTTTAGCTCATTCCTATTTTAGTATTAGAAGAAATTAATTGTATAAAAATTTAAGTAAACTGTTTGTTTTTCTACTGCTTGTGATAAAAAATAGTAAATCTTAACTGCTTTTATTTTTAAATCCTAGAAAAGTTCCTGTGATTTGATTAAATTTTTCAATGGTTTTAAACGACTTTTATAATCCCTTGATTTCTCAAGTAAAACTAATAGCTTGTAGTTTTTATTCTTATCTAAATCACGCTTTATTTGAATCAATTTAGAATCTTCTATAAAGTCGCTTTTTTTTGTAATTGCAGATAAAGCTAAAGTATTCTCCAGAACCCATAATTTCCTTGAAATTTTTGAACCAATAGGAAACCCATGTTGATCTGTAATAATTCCTGCTACAAAATTAGGGAAATTTTTTTCCACTCGATATAAGAAATAATTAATTTCATCTTGATTTAGTATATTACCCAATTTTATAACACCTAACCTACCAATTGTATCAAATCGATAGGATAATTATGAAGATTATATAACATTAAATGTTATATTATGAAGATATTACCATTACCGTTCAG
Organism: Promethearchaeota archaeon; assembly: GCA_048940605.1. Classification (GTDB taxonomy): domain Archaea; phylum Asgardarchaeota; class Lokiarchaeia; order Sigyniarchaeales; family SOKP01; genus Loki-b32. The sequence goes on along the minus strand of JBHLOJ010000020.1, from coordinate 16,863 downwards.
GATTAATTATAAATCAGCCTTTATAAATTAAAGTAATTAAAAAATTTAATTTGAATATAAGTCTATCATTTGCTAATCTTTTGAAATAATCTTTATTTTTGATTTCTTTTTAAAGATATGCCAAGATTAAGATTCTCTACAAGTTCACTAAAACGATTTCGAACGGTGACTTCGGTAACACAACTAACTCGAGCGATGCTTCTCTGAGTTCTACGTTCATTTGATAAAATACTTGAAGCATAAATAGCAGCGGCACATACTCCAGTAGGCCCCCTTCCCGAAGTTAATCCTCGTCTTTCTGCCATCCTAATAATCACTTTTGCTATTTTTTGGCAGTGAGTTGTTAGTTCTAATTCTGATATGAATCTATTAAGAAAATCGATTGGTTTGGTTGGATTTAAATTTAACTCAAGTTCATTTGAAATAAATCGAAAAGATCTACTGATCTCTTTTTTATCAACACGAGCTATTTCAGCAATTTCATTTAATGTTCGTGGTACTTTGAACATTCTACATGCAGCGTATAAACTAGCAGCAGCTACCCCTTCAATGCTTCTACCGCGAATAAGGTGAGCCTCAACAGCATCACGGTAAACTTTAGCAGCACACTCTCTTAAATTCTTTTGAAGCTCTAAACTTGAAGCCATTCTATCAAGTTCTGTAAGTGCAAATGTAAGGTTTCTCTCAGTAGCATCAGACACTCTGATTCGACTTTGCCACTTTCGAAGTCTGTATATTTGACCTCTTAATTTTGCTGGTATTTCCTTACCAAAAATATCTCTATTTTTCCAGTCTATCATAGTACTAAGACCTTTATCGTGTATCATATATGTCATAGGCGCTCCAGTTCTAGTTCTTTTCTTTTTTTGGTCCGCATCAAAAGCTCTCCATTCGGGACCCCTATCTATATGTTTTTCTGAATGTACTAGACCACATTCTTCACATACTAATAAACCTCTATTTTCATCAAAGAATATTGTGTTCCCACACTCTGAACACAACTCATTCTGTATCCCTATTCTCTCATCGGATTCTTGTTTAAATTCTCTCCAACTTGAAATAAATTACACCTTCTTTTTTAATATTATTCGGTTTTTATAAAATATTTGTTCGAGAGCTAGGTTAGTTTGGTATAAACCTTCACATTGTGGTCAATTAGTTGGTTAGGTAAGGTTTTGATTGAAATGAAAGGTACGTTAATCGGACCAAATATATCCTTAATATAACCTAATTTTTCATATTTTTCATTATAAACTGGTTGTTTAAGTATTCTTTCTAATTTACTATTCCACTGTTTTGCTCGAAAAATTTGATGTTTTTTAGATTTTCCAATATAGAATAGATTTAATTTAACCCAGTTTTTTTTCACGAGATTCCCTTACTCCGGGATTGAAAATTAAAATAAAAGATGGTTGGTAATATTTAAACATAATGGTTTTTCGTACAAAAATGGCAATTAAGTCATTAATAAGTTCAATCACCTTCTTATGACAAAATAAGCATAAGTAAGACTGATTTTTCATTTTCAATGAAATTGTTTTTCAAATGGATATTTTCTCTTACAATCACATTCAAATTCTAATTGATTTAAAGTAGCTAAATCTTGAGAAAGTACGAAATTATTAAGTGATTTTTTAGCAGTATTCTCACATTCTTTCTTTAAGCAGTTATGTATACCTCTTTTGGTCCCAGCTCCAGAGGGATCTGATACTATCCGTACATTTTTTAGATCCTCTTGACTAATAGACTTCTTGAAGACTTTAAAGAGTGAATAGTACCAAGGAGGCCTGTATCTGTTTTGTAGATAAAGATATTCTACTAAGGTTCCTTTTTGGATATTTACTGGATTGACTGAAATTGTGTTTACTTTTAATTTTATTAAATTAGTAATAGAGTTAATACAATCATCAATAGCTCCTTCTTCATTGAGAAATGGTGGTTTCAATAACAAATACACTCTAACACCGATTCCATTTTCTTTGCACATGTTCAATATATTTTTAAAATCATTGAATAACATTCCTTTATTAATATAATAAGTTCTGATATAATCGTTTACGGTTTCTAGCCCTATAGCAATCTCAATATATTTTCTATTAAGTTTCTTTTTTAATCCTATTAATTTTTCAAGATTTATATATTCTAATCGACTTTCTATTACAAACTCCTTAATATTATCAATACCTGCAATTTTTTCATAAATATACCTTCTAACCTTATCAGATATTTCATTATCATCGAAAAAACTTCCAGAATTAAATATTTTTATAATATAATTCGCATCATCATCCATAATCTCTTCAATTTTACTGTTAAAAGCATAATCAAATTGTTTTATAATGTGATCTTGATTGATATCTTCACCCGCCGCATCTTGTATATATCCACACATACTACATCCACCAGAATCGCTTAACGACCAACTACAACCTCTAGTTCGTAAAATGATAGTGAATTCCTTTCCAATTTCGTCGATAAGTCTATCTTTTTTTATCCAAAAACTAATTGGTCGTTCTAATTGGAGATTACTTAAGTTGTTCCTTCTTTTTAATGTATTTTGTCTAAGAGATTTAATTTTCCCTAAAATCTGCAAATCTGACTCAATATGAATGCTATTTTTTTTCATAGATTTCAACTATTCTTCCAGTTTTAGAATTTTTAATGAAATTTTTACCAACGATTAATTTCCCAACACCTATTATATTCGTTTTATCTTTATTAATGACGATAACATGATTATTTGGGATTAGGTTTGTACTATAATCTAAAACACCAGCTCGAAATAAATGAGTTCCTTGGATTTTTTGTCCATCAAAAACTATAACATTTGACTCTATTGAAAACGGTTTTTGAGCCAAACGCTTCATACCTGCTATGGTCAAACGTATTTGACCTGTAGTAGTTTCAAAAGTTCCCAATATTTCTTTTTTCTTTGAATTTATTAAATTGATTTGAGAATTAGTTTTAGTTTTTATTACAACTGACTCATCAGTAATTAACTTCTTTCCCGATCCAATACCATATTGATAATCAAGTATTTTTATAAATTTTCGTATCCAAGTTTTTAATAGATAATTACCTTTTGAAAGAACTTTCTCTGATTTAAAGTCATTTTTATGCTGTCGTATCAATTTTTCTAACGACTCAAGAGCTTCTTTTGAAGTTAATTTTCCTTTAATATCTGAGAAAAAAAAGTTATGAGGTAATTTGGATTCAATCTTCCTAATGATTTTTAAATAATCTCCTTCAAGATGACAAATAATTGGTATTGATTCATTATATTTTTTCAAAAGATTTATCAGCATTTCGGAAGTAATATGTAATTCTTCATTATCCCAATTACCAGTAACAGAAATATCATATGAATTCACAGGATATATGTTTTCTAACTGCCTAGGAATCGCTCCAAGAGGAGAAGTTATAACTATTTCTTGAAAATTGGGAAATTCTGGAAACTTTCTAATTGCCCTGTAAAATAATTTATGTGATTTAGAACTAGAGTAAGGCTTTTTCGCAGAGCATGGAAGTAAAATTACTAAAGAAGTCCACACTTCTGGTTCAAAGCTTTCTATTACTCTCTCCCTAAATTCTCTAAAATCAGGACGGTTATATGAGGATGGGCCTAAACAATTAATTTTTTTATACTTTTGAGTAATTGGAGTCTCGAACCTAATAAAATCAAAATATTCTTTATCCAAAATCTTCAACATAGAAATAATAGTCGTATCATCAAAAGATGACTTTTCAACAAAAATACGAAAATCCTCATATTGAAGATATTGCTTTATTTTCCTCATATAATTATTCGCTGAAATTAGATTATGTATACACAATAAGTCTATTTTTTCTGATGAATACTTTTTTTCATATAAATTTTTTAAATTTCCCTTACAAGCAACACAAGAACATGGTAAATATCTAACTTTATAGATAGGGAGTAAATATTCTATAGTATCATAGAAATTTTCTGCGGATAAGTATAATAAATATGAAGAATCAATTAAATCTACTCCTAAATAAACTAGAATAGGGTAAAATTTAGGAAGTATCCTACCAGAAGCCAATATGACAAGATTATTATCTAACTTATTTTTTAGTTTTACAATCATTTCAATAATATTCCTAAAATGGCTAAAATTATCAAAAACACCAACGAGATTTAAAATTTTAATATTTTCATTTTGCTCTACTACAGAAAAATACAAATCTATTAATTCTGAATAACCAAAAAGCCTTATTGACAAGCCAAAGTTTATGTCTGGATGAGTTTTCAATATTTTAACTGCATTATTAAGGTAATTTTTAATTTCTTTATCTGCGAAATCCTTATCAATAGCAGTAGAGGGGATATTGAACGGAATAATTGATAAGACATTATCTTTTGTGAAAATAGCTAAATTTTTTTGTAAAATACTTTTAAATCTCTCCAAAGTCCCAGGGTGCGAAAATATGAATCCAGTATCTTTAAACTTTTCTCGAAGGAAACCTATTTTCAAGAAAATCTCTTTAGATATGAAAAATAAGTCATGACCTTCAAATTCCTGGATAAAATTAAATTGTTTCATTAAAACATTTTTAATTGGAATAATAACATTAGGTGTTCTTATATAGAGTTTCTTTTCTTTAGATAAGCTCATTCGCCCAATTCTTGAAAAACCAATTCTACTTTCTAACAATTCAAAAAAATTTTTCATTCTTTCCAATAAGAGGGATTAATTTATGGAACAATATTTATTCACTTTAAGTTCTCTAATTGCCCAAATTTATTAAGAATTTAGTAAAAATTAATTTAATTCCAATAAAAATAATACATTATTATCTCTTTTTCTCTATGAAATGATGAAATTTGTGTAGGGTATTAATTCATCTAACACAAAATTCGTATAAGTATCTTCTATTTCCTCCGAAATATATAGATTCCTTATGAAATCAGCATAATCTTCAATCTTTTCTACTCTAATTATAGCAAATAGTCCATATTGTTCACCTATTCGAAATAAATCAGTGATATTCCTATTCTTATCCAATCTAAGGGCTAATTCATTATATTTTGACGGATCTTTTGGTTTAATTCGAAGCAGATATTTTCCTTCAAAACCTACTTTTTTTGGACTAAAGTTTACAATATAATTCAAAATTACACCTTGTCTTTCAAGTTTCTTAATTCTATTATGAATAGTTGATTGTGAAATTTCTATTTCAAGTTGTTCTTTAAAGAATTGCTTTATCTCATATGTAGAAATTGGTTTAATTCCCTGACCATCTCGTAAAATATTTAAAATTTTATAATCAATTTCGTCAATATCAAGCGGTATTTCTGACTCCATTATACTAATCCCATTTGTTTTAAACACCTTTATTGTTTCAATAATTTGATATTTTTTAAAATGTGATTTAGCCATTATTTTATCAATTGTGTTTAATATTTGATAATATTCCTCAGGAGATCTAAAGATAAATAATGCGAATAGAGAAAAATCTCCAATTATTCCATCCAACATTCTTAACTGGGGGATTTGTAGCAATTCTTCAACTAATTCGGGCTCTTTTGGGTTAGTTTTAATTTCGAGCATCACATATTTTAAGTTATTTGGACGAATATTTGGATTAATGTTTATTGTAAAATTCGTAATTATTTTTTGATCTCGCATACTATCAAGTTTGTTTTGATATGTTTGTCTAGAAAGACCGATAGTACGTGAATTTCTTGAAACAATAAATTTGGATTTTCCACTTAAATTTTTAATAAATTTCTGGACTTCATTTCGATCCTTAATAATACTCATATGAACACAATTTTGCAAATTTTTTAATTATTACTAATTATTTGTCAAATTATCTATATAAATACTTGCATTTAACCAAAAAAAGGTTTATTAATTAATTAAAATTAATATTCTTACATAAAAGAAAGTGATTTGAATGGTAAATTATAAGGTAGCAAATGAAAGTTTAGCTGATCGAGGAAAAGAAGCACTTTACATAGCAGAAAGTAAGATGCCTGTCACTGCAAAAGTTATTCGTGAAAGATTTGAAAAAGAAAAACCTTTAAAAGGAATTACTATTGCTGGTTGTTTACATGTAACAAAAGAAACGGGAAACCTTGCGCGAACATTGAAAGCTGGAGGAGCTGAAGTATATCTTTGTGGGAGTAACCCATTATCAACTCAAGATGATGTAGCTGCAGCATTAGTTGAAGAGGGAATTAATGTATTTGCTTGGCATGGTAATACTGATGAAGAATTCTATTGGTGTATAAGACAATGCTTAGATGCCAAACCAAACATCCTGATCGATGATGGGGCTGATATGATTGTGACTGCACACCAAGAATACGAAGATCTTATAAAATCAGGCACTATTATTGCGTGTCAAGAAGAAACTACTACAGGAGTAAAAAGATTTAAAGCAATGGATAAACAAGGTGTATTGAAGGTGCCATTATTTCCTGTAAACGATGCGCGATGTAAGAATCAATTTGATAATGAATTAGGCACAGGACAAGGCGTTGTATCTGCGATTTACGGGATGCATGTACTATTTGCAGGAAAAAATGTAGTTATCGCTGGATATGGTCATTGTAGTTCAGGTATGGCACTCAGAGCTCGAGGATTAGGTGCGAATGTAACCGTTACAGAAGTAGATCCGATTAAAGCATTACAAGCGAAATTCGCAGGATTTAATGTAATGCCTATCGAAAAGACATTGTCTTATGCAGATATAATTTTAACCGCTACTGGATGCAAACACGTGATTCCACCAAATAAAGAAGTATTTAATAAATTAAAGGATGGGATCATACTCGGTAATCTTGGGCATTTCGATATTGAGGTCCCAACCAAGGAGATTTATAAATATGCCAAAGAAATAAAACCTCTTCGAAAAGATGTCGAAGAAATAACTTTTCCTAATGGTAAAAAAGTATATCTTCTCGCAAAGGGGCGCTTAGCTAATTTAGTGCTTTCTGAAGGACACCCTGCTGAGGTTATGGATATGTCATTCGGTCTTCAATCTTTAATGTCCGAATATATCGTCAAAAATAAGGATTCCTTGAAACCTGGAATGATTGATATTCCTACTGAGATTGATGATAAAGTAGGCTTCCTAAAGCTTCAATCTATGGGCGTTGAGATTGATAAACTGACCGAGGAGCAATATAACTATATCCATGGCTACGAAGAGGGAACATAAATTCAAAAAAAATTTAAAAAAGTATTTGCTGTGAGGTTGAAATTTCTATTGAAAATACATCCTAATTTTATATTTTTCAAGATTCATCCAAATAAATTTTAATTTTTCACAATCAATCAAATTAATTTATGAGAAACTAAGGTGTTGGATTTAAGATTTCATTAGGTGAGGCATTACCGTAGATTTCCTTAGCTAACTTTCTCAATCCTTCTAAACCGATTGGTTCTTCTTTAAGTCTATCAGATTCCCAAATTTTTAGGTTCTTAAAATCATTTTTTATATCAATAAGATATTTATTTTGAATAGAAGCAACCTGACGACAAAAATCACATTTCTTAGCATGTTTTTTAGGAATTAGCATGTTAATATGTACTCCATCAAGGCGAATGTATTTTTGAGTCATTTCTCTCGCTCTTTTGATTTCTTCAAAACTAGGCTTTTCAGCAATAGAAACAAGTCTTAATGAGCCAACTGTATGGATTAATTCTGTTATTCTCTCTCCTCGCTTTTCAAGATCTACTAACATTTGAAAAATTTCTTTACCTAATTCTCTTCTTTTCTCATAGTTATCAAATGGTTTAATTAATTTTCTAAACATTTTAGAAAATTTTCTAACTGCTTCTTTAATAGAATTATAAAAACTCAATGAATATTTTAAAACTACTTTAACTTGATCTTCAGGAATTTCAAATAATGCAACCATATTTCCAGTTGGAGGAAAATCCGCTACTATAATATCAAATTCGGTAGATTCTCCACCTTCAGCATCTAAAATTTCTTGGAAAAACATGGCATTTTTAAGTGCGAGAGGGATAGAATCTGCTGTAAATGTAGTGTCCATAAACTTTTCTAACTGGGGAATTAAGCCTACAATTGGCATTTCTTTCATTAAAGATTTCATCTTAGTTATCAAATTTTTTGTGTATCTCTCAGCATATTCATCAGGATCAGGTTCAATTGCCCAAAGATTTTCCGATAAAGGAGTTAATTTATTTCCAATTTCAGAATTAAATAAATCACTAAGATTATGTGCCATATCAAAAGAAATTAGTAGTATTTTTTTATCTGGAAGGAGATCTGATAATACTACAGCTGTAGCTGCACTTATAGTACTCTTACCAACGCCCCCTTTTCCACCTAACACAATAATTTTTTCCATTTACAATTAACTCCAACTTTTTCTCAATTTATATTACAAAAATAAATATGGTATAAAAAACTAATTAAAAATTCCAAAAATTAGCAAAAAATAAATTATTTAATTGACTAAATAAATTATAATCATCAAAATCAAGATGATTTTAAGTTCAAATTCAAAATAAAATTCTGTTATAAAAATCAAAATTATCCAAGTTATAATTTAATTCTCATAAATAAAAATAATAAATTTGGAATAAAGAAATAAAGTTATTAAAAGATTAAATCAAAAGGAATGGAAGTGATCAAGATTACAAATCAAAATGAGTTTACAACTAAATATATTATAGAAGTAAAATTTATAATTAAAGGTGTTGTGGAAAAAAGTGATATAGTCGGCGCCATTTTCGGCCAATGATAGAAGTTTAATGCCGTATCGGCAAATCGGCTAAACTGAAGGTCTTCTTTTAGATCTAGATTTAAGAGATCTCCAAAAATCTGGACGAATTGGACGGATTGAAGTAGAAAATATTTCTAAAGAGGGAATATCAGAAGGGATTATTAAAATTCCGTCCTCTTTAACAAGGAAGGAGACTGCACTATTGGCGGCGACTGTAGAAACTGTATCTCGTGTTGGTCCATGTGAAGCACAAATTTCTCTAATTGAAATTCGAGATGTTCGTGAAACAAAACGTCAGAAAATTATTGAAAGGGCTGCTGAACTTCTGAAAAAGTGGGATCAAAAATCCTTAGAACAAAGTGAAATTGAAGAAAAGATAGATAAGGATATCAAGCTTGGAGAAATCATAATTTGGGGGGCTGATAATCTTCCAGCAGGTCCAGAAGTAGAGAGTAATCCAGAACTTATTATTGTAGAAGGACGAGCTGATGTTTTAAATTTATTACGAATTGGCATCAAAAATACAATTGCTGTCCAAGGGACTCAGGTACCCAAATCTGTTATTAATTTAGCAAAAAAGAAGAAAATTGTTACATGTTTCCTTGATGGGGATCGTGGAGGGACTATTATTTTAAATGAATTGATGCAATTAATAAAGTTAGATTATGTTGCTAGAGCACCTGATGGGTATGAGGTTGAAGAACTTACTAGAAAACAAATGATTAAAGCGCTGCAAAACAAAAGACCTACAAAACAATTGAAAGATGTTAAGAAAAGTTCTGAAGAAGAAAATATAAATAATAATAAGGAAGGTGCACTTCAGAAATATTTGAAAAAATTAAAAATAAAAGATGAATCAATTATCGTAGAGGCAATTAATACTATACAAACAGGTTATAGTATCGGTTTTAGTAAAAGTCTTGAAAAGCTATTTGAGATGCCTGTTGGTGAAATTTTTGAAAAGATTAGAAACTTTAAAGATACTCAATATTTAATAATTGATGGAATTTTGACAAAAAGACTTCTTTCACTCTCTATTAACATGAAAATCAAATTTATCGCATGTAAAAATAAAGAAGAAGATCTATCTATACCTAGTAATATTGATATCTTTTACATATAGAATCTATTCATGAACCGGTGATAGGTAATGTTACATTAAAGATAAGCTGTATAACAAACGACACAGCTCCTAAAAGTAAAATACCGATCCCACAAATTTTAAAAACTAGAAAATAATCCTTTCGATTTGGCTTATTAGCTATTTTTAGGATCCGTTTCGCATTTTGATAGAAAAGTGACAATCTTTCATATAGTCCAGGTTTCTTTTTCTGATCCAGTTTTGAATACTTCTCATATTTTGGGTAACTTGACACATTAAATCAAATTAAATAAGTTATTTTAATTTATCTATAAACAATAATTTCTAATTACACCTTAATTGATGAATTAACTAATATCAAGAATACTAGAAACAAATTCTTCTCTATTAAATGGTTTAAGGTCTTCATAGGATTGACCTACTCCAACGAATAGAATTGGCTTTTTAGTTTCAAATGAAATAGATAATGCAGCACCACCTTTCGCATCAGCATCAAGTTTAGTTAAAATATTGGCATCAATCCCGACCTGACTGTTAAATTCCCTTGCTTGGAGCAAAACATCATTTCCTGCAAGACTATCACCCACAAATACAATTAGATCTGGCTGTGTTATTCTTACAACTTTCTGCATCTCCATCATTAGGTTTCGGTTAGTAGTTTGTCTTCCAGACGTATCTATTAAAACTACATCAATCCCCTTAGCCTTAGCATGCTCTATTGCATCATAAGCAACAGAAGCCGGGTCAGATTTATATCTATGTTTGATAACATTAATTCCAACATTGTTCATGTGCTTAGTTAGTTGTTCAATAGCTCCAGCTCGAAAAGTATCTGAAGCAGCGGCTACAGAGGTTAAATTATTCTTTTTCAGAAAATTAGCCACCTTAGCAATTGTAGTAGTTTTTCCTGTTCCGTTAATTCCAAGAAAAACAAATACATAAGGTAAACCTAATGAGTTCTTGGCTTTAATTTCTTTAATAATATCAATTTCCTTTTCAGGAGTTAATATTTCAATAATAACTTCTTTTAAAATATCAAATAGAGTTTTTTTAGTTGATACTAATCGAGTAATTTGCTGACCTTTAGATGATTCAACGATATTAGTGCAGATCTCATCAGCAGTATCTACTGCAACGTCATTACTGATAAGGAGTATTCTTAGATCATTTAAAGCCTCACCCATCTTTTTTTCTGTTAGGGTTTTCTTAACAAAAGTAGAAAACACATTTTTTAGCTTTTCAAGCATTTATTTCTTCACAAAAATTAGCATTATATAAAAAGATTTAATTTAATTGCATAAATTGTGTCTATTGTTGACGATAACCCCTTTGAATAAGCTGAGTAATTTTTTGTAGATTAAGATCTATACTATGTAATTGTGTTCTTATGATTTCGATTTCTTTATCATGCTGTTCAATTCGTTTATCAAGAAGTTCAATTGCTCCATCCAGATCTTTTTCAATTATAACATCTTGAGTAATTGCTAGTAAGACCTTTTCAGGATCCTTAATAGAAGCTTTAACATTTGCCATACCTCCAATAGGAATTAAAATTTCATCATTTTCTTCTACTCCTTCTTTAATATTTTCAATAGTAATCTTTGTATTCATAATGTTTGCTCGAGATACATTCAGTATTTCCATTTGACCTGTATACATTTCTTGTTGCTCTCTTAATATTCTAAATATTTGCAATTGTTCCTGATAATCTTGAGAAGATTCCAAATTATTTCAAATCCTTTTTTTTTATTAATTATTCTGATAATTCCCTAATAAGATAATCTTGTGATTCCTCTAAAGTTATTTCTTTAACTTCTTGAATATTAATTTGGCGTCTGTAAATTCCTATAGATGTAATTTGGCTTAATATTTTTTCACGAGCATCTTCCTCCTTCAGAGCACGAACCTCTTTACGGAATAAATATTTCTTGTGATTTTTGTTGTAATTGCCAATGATTCTATAAATTTTAATCTCTGACATTGTTATTTAGATCCATTGAATCAAAGCTTTTAAAAAGGATAATATTTAGGAAAATATTAAATTTTCCTTTTTACATATACATAGAATTTCCTTACAACTGTAAAACAGTCGTTATTCGTATCATTTCTGGACCTGTGCAATCAATTCCAAAAATTCCACTTTTATCATTTACAATTGCTCCTGAGCTTAAATATGGTACACCACGGTTAACTGTTGATACATCAACCTCATCAACTTTTAAAATTGAAGATATATAATCAATTTGTTCATCGGTTGAGAGCGGATGTACAACACAACCATTATTATTAGCTAATGAAATTGAACCAGGAAGATAATTATCAGCAAATTCATAAACGACAGTCTCAACATTTAAAGTATTTTCAATTTCCTCTTTATAATCTTTTAAAAATGAACTGATAATAGCACCTTTATC
>JBHLOJ010000020.1:0-4519 GCA_048940605.1 Promethearchaeota archaeon | reverse complement strand
TTCTTCAATCTCCTCTTCAGTATCTACCAATTCTTCTTCTAAATCATCTAAATTAATTTCTTTCTCTTTTTTTGCCATTTTCTTTCAGGTTAATTTGTGGTAAAGTTTTATATTTAATCTCGCTTTAACCTTGTATTCCTCCATGTTCTTCTGGAATATGGGCTAGTTCTAACCTTTCCTCCTGTTCTCTGAATCACCCAATTTGGGACTGACATACTTTTTTTCAATCTATTCGCTCTACGCAGTTTCGAAGGTAAATCTTTATTACGAGCCATTTTAATTCCTTTTCAATATATTTATTTTTTAATTTTGAACTCTTTCTTCCTTTCTAATGTTGATAACTGTTCTAGGAGTTTTTTAAAAGCTTTATCTGGTAGAGGTGTTGCTCCTCTCAACTGTCCACTTTGAAATAATTGAATTAATTGCATTTCTATTTGTTCAGCATATTGTGGTTTGACAATTCGTATATTTTCTAGTCTTTGTCTTCCTTCCACGCTTAAGATCTTTCTCATTATTAAATATTTTTTTTCTTCGAATTCCTTTTGTTGAGCTTCTGCAATTTGCTGTTGTGCTGCTTGTTGTCTTAATTGTTCTATCTTTCTTCTTCTTATATTTTCTAATTCTTCGTCGTTACTCAATCTAAACCCCTAAAAATTACATATATAATTATTAATCTTTACTTCTTATAATCCCAGATGCCGTTCGTTCTAATAGACTAGTTCCCTCAGAAGAAAGAACTCTTCCTTGTTTTTCATTTATTTTAATTAAATTTGCATTTTCAAGTTGTTGAAGTGCCACTCTTATTATTTTTCCACTTCCTCTGGTAGAATGATGTAAACCCTTACCTTTCTTATTTCTTCCTCCATAAAATTTTCGAAGTTTATTAACTCCAATTGGTCCAAACTTCTTTACTTTTCTAAGTAGGGAGGCACAACGGATATACCAGAAATTTTCTGAATCAATAGGAGCTAATTCTTTAAAAAATGCAGTCTTCCAAAATTCTGAATCCTTAGGAGGTGAAATTTCGGGAAATTCCTTTAATTTTTCAGCAATTACTTTAATCAGTTTTTCTGATTGAACGACATATATGGACATGCAAAAATCTTACCTTTTTTTTTTAGCCTTTTATGAAAATATGGATGATTTTTAATATATAATACGTTTTTAAAGCTAGAATAAATTAAAAATTTTTGTATTTTTTGAGTTCTGGGACGATGGATTACCAAAAAGAATTTAAAAAGGCGTTATTAACACAACCACATTGTATATTGGGAAAGCGTGGAATAACTAAGGAATTTACACAGCACGTCTCCAAACTATTAAAAAGATATAAGGTTATTAAAATCAAGACATTAAAAACATTCGCATCCCAATCAAATATAAAAGATATTGCTCTTAAAACTTCAAAACTGACAAATTCTTATTTATTAGATGTAAGAGGTAAAATTTTCATTCTTTCATTAGAACCTATTAAGAAAACTAACTAATATATAATTAAAAAGAATTTAAATGAAAAAGAGAAACAGAAATTATAAACTAGTTATTAAAAATATTGCGAAAAGTAGGATAATCTACTTATTCCAGAGAGCTCATGAAATATTTCCTGACAATAAATCATTAGCAAATAGATATACTTATTTAGCTAGGAAATATGCTCAGAGAGCAAAAATTAAGATACCATATGAATGGCAAAAGCGAATTTGTAAAAAATGTAAAAAATTTTTATACCCTGGCTTAAATTGTAGAATTAGATTGCACTCTCATAAAGGAAAGGGCTCCCATGTTTCCTTAACATGTTTTGAATGCACTAAAACAACCAGATATTTTATTAAGACTTTAAGACCTAAAAAAGAAATTTCTAAAGTAAATTAATTTATCAATGAAAATTATGCCTTTAATTATAATTATAGTGGAATGTGGTATAGAATTAATACCCAAAGAGATAAGAAGTCATTCTGCTATAAGAAAAAATTTAAACTCTCAAAATTTATCATCCCAATTATTAGATAATGCTCTACATCATAGTGCGATGAAAAATTTGAAAAATTTAGAGAAGAGGGGTCGACCTGACATTATTCATTTATGTCTGCTCAACGCTTTAGGCTCACCTTTATGTAAATCAGGCAATTTGAGGTTATATATGCATACTATCAATAATAAGATTTATGAATTTAATCCAGAAATAAGGATAGCGAGAAATTATAATCGGTTTAAAGGATTAATGACAAAATTATTGATTGATGATTGTATTAAAGTAAATGACAAACAGTTAATTTCACTATTCAATGGAAATATACAAAATCTTATCAACATAGTTAAAAAACCACAAATACTCCTATTCTCAAGTAAGGGGAAATTAGTAAATAATCATAGCGCTCTCTTCCATGAAGACATAACTAAAAATACTATAGCTATTATTGGTGGCTTTCAGAAGAATACCTTTTCAGATGAGTTTATGAATTTATCTGAAGACTTAATTTCGATATCTGAGTATTCATTGGACGCATGGGTGGTTGTAAGTAAGATCATCAATTTATACGAAATGTGCCATAAAATATTCTAAATTTGCAAAGAAGAGAAAAGTTAAAAGAAATAAACCACTTAATTTAATACTAATTTCATTCGAAAAAGTATTAAGCGCTCGTTGTGTAGTGGCTATCATCCAGGACTTCCAATTCTGGGACCCGGGAAGCTCCAAACATTTCGAGGGAGCTCGGGAATTCAATTCCCGGCGGGCGCATGGTTAATTTAATTTTAAGGTAAGGAAATCGATTTTCTTACTAAAACTTAATTTTTAAAAACCAAAAAAATATATTCACAAACTTGTATGTTATATTTGAGAAAGCGCCAGCTAAATTTTTTTTCCATTTCCATATTAGATCACTTTTTTACTTAACTGGCGTTTTTTCCTATTGGAATGGTTAAATATATAATATTTCTGTTTCAATAATCTTAAATTTTTGATTTGATTATGAGGATACAGAAATATTACTCATTACGATGGTTATATATAGATATAAAGAATTCAAGTCTGTCTTAAATAAATTAAAGTATCCTGATTCATGGTTTTGGGCACGTTATACACTAAATACATATTCAGGATGTGCTCATGCTTGTATTTATTGTGATGCACGAAGTCAGCGATATTACCTAAATGATTTTGAAAATGAAGTAATAATTAAGATTAATTTTGATAAAAAATTAGATTTAAGGATAAAGAAAGCTCGTGCACTATTACCTGATGTGATTGCCCCAGGAGGAGTAAATGACGCTTACCAACCGATTGAACGAAAGATTGAGAATACAAGAAAAGTTTTACAGGTTATTGCTAAACATAAATTTCCAATAAATATTGCAACTAAATCAAATTTAATAACTCGAGATACTGATATTTTAAAAAAAATTGCAGATGATACATGGTGTACAATCGGATTTTCGATAACTACTACAAACGAGGAACTCGCTAGATTTTTAGAACCTTTTTCATCACCTCCATCAGATAGGTTAGAAGCAATAAAATCAATTAAAAGCGAAGCCTCAAATATTCAAGTAGGTACCTATTTAATACCGATAATCCCATTCTTAACAGATGATATGGAAAACTTGGAAGATATTATTAGACAATCTAATAAATCAGGAGCGGATTTTGTGTTATTCTCCCCTGGTTTAACTATGCGTGATTCTCAAGCTGATTATTTTATAAGTAAGTTAAAAAATAGTAAATATAAGCGCGTTGTTAAACCATTGCTAGAACTATATAAGGGACAAATGCATCCACCTGCCCAATATGTCAGAAAATTTCACATTAAGTTATTGAGTCTATGCGAGAAGTATAATATGGCTATAAGGGTAAAAAGATGGATTCCTTCTGATTATCGTAAATGGAATTATAAGATCTCTGAACTATTGTTAAATAAAGAGTACTTGGATTCAATAAAAACAGGAAAATCTAGTAAAAATATGATGTGGGCTGGGTTAAATCTTAACAATTTGGAGGAATCAATTTTGGATGTCTATAAAAAGGGAAATCTATCTAAAATAAAAAATTTCAATCACCAAATAATTGATTATATTGAACCTTACTTAGAGAAAAGTCAGGATCTAAAAATTAAATCCGGAATTGATCGATTCTTATGATTAAAAAGGTTATTCAAGAGATTAAACTATTTTTAAAAAACAATTCTCCTCATTTAACTGATAAACAAATATCCCGAATGTATAAAATCTTAAACTCTAATAACCCCAATTTTAAGGCATATGGAAACAAACATTCTGATATTGAAAAATTTATTAGAGGATTAAATAATAAATATCAATTGAACTATGAGATTGCTTCTGATATTTTTAAAGTCTTAATAAAAACTAATCTGCATGATGGAAAAATAGCAAGTATTTTTTTGCTTAATAGATTTAAAAAGGATTTCACTAAAAATACAGTAGAAATGATTCAAGAATTAATTCCTGAAAATTTCGATACATGGGCAATAACAGATACAACAATGATCAGAGTTATTGGACC
>JBHLOJ010000137.1:0-7628 GCA_048940605.1 Promethearchaeota archaeon | reverse complement strand
GAACCTTCGGGTAATTGCCCATCTACCACATTTGTCCCTGGTATGTCAAAAACAACTATCCCCCAAACCAAACCTCTACTGATATCTACAATAGGATATCGTCGCTCACGAACCTTCGTTATATAATCAAAACGATAAATTCCGGCTTGTGTGCTGAAATTTAGTAAATCGGGATTGTTCGTTGTTTTAATACCGTTTTCTTTACGTTGGCAATCTGGATGTATCTTGACAATGGATCCATCCGATTTTTCAATTCCTTCAAAATAGCTGTCCGCAATACTCATAAGTTCCTCTCGTGTTAATCGATCCGATTCCGAGATTGATGTGTCCCAGAGTGGGTTGTTTCGTGTTGTATCCGGGCTGAACAAGGGATGACAACCTTTTCTCGAGAGCAAAGTTTCAATTTCTGTAATCTGATTGTCGACGACTTTTAAACGGAGTACAAACAAGGCTTTGTCACCTCCTTGTTCTTCCAGAACTCCCCAAAAACCTGCTTGATTTTCTGAAGCATCTACAAAAGATTTTCGTAATATGATAGTTCTAACCGTCTGCCATATTCCTTCACCTAGAATTAAAGGACTACCATTTTCAGTAGCCTTATAATTTTCAGCCAATTTTAACCGAGTGTGATCGTGAACCAGGAGTGCTTCGAGGTATTCATTGATAAATCGTAAAAGATTTTTCCTCTTGGACTTGATATTCATACAATCTCCTTATCTAACTGGTATTAATGGGGGTATACCTTTCGGTGGTGGAACATAGTGCTCGGCAATACCTGTTTCCATCCGGAAGGGGTCCTCATCATCACTTATAAGGAGAAAATTGTCTTTAACACTGTCGTAAGGAGTCCATGTAGTCTTATCAGCAATTTTTCCTTGAGTATTGGGATCACCAGTTTTGGCAAATTGAGTCCACATGTCCGTCATCTTATCAGCTATCTGATCATCTAGTTCATCAATACCTGGATCAGGCTGTTTAGCACCTCCAGTTCTGGAAAGATTCAGCATAGTTTGGGCTTTCAGACCTACTCGATGACAACCAAAAACATATGGTACGTCGATTCCATGAAATGCTACAACACCTTCTTTTCGCCATCTTGTGGGGACATGTCCAAAAAGAAAGGTATATATGTTTGATTGACTATTCTTACCTATCAAACTGGCCCAATCCGTAATCCCCTTTATCATTCCGGATACCATGTCTGTGCGACATGCGCCGATAATAATAGGTACATCGTTATGCCGTTTCTGATCAAACACTGAAGCTGGATTATCCATCAGATACCAATTATCAATTGTAACTAGACGTATATCGTTAAAACTTATCTCCTGACTAGCTTTCACTACATCCTGCCAATGTTTTTCGCGCATTTTTTTAAGTACATCCTTTTCGCCCTTAATACCCATTTTTTCCACAAGAGTCACTCCTCGGGCTTCAGCCTCGCTTAGAAGCGGAGTATGTCGTTCACCTCTTAGACCTACTCCACTTTGAATAATCGCTCGATGAAATAGTCCTTTAGCAAGGGGAGAAGTGATCAAATAAAATGTTTTACCACCACCGCCAGATTCCCCAAAAATTGTTACGCAATTGGCATCACCTCCAAATATGGAAATGTTTTCTTTAACCCATTTTAAAGCAGCAATCAAGTCCAATTGACCATAGTTCCCGGAAACACCATTCTCGGATTCCGCAGTTAATGCAGGATGAGCCATATAACCTAATGGACCAAGCCGATGATTCACACTGACAAGGATTACACCTTTAGCAGGAAGAGCTGTGTAATTATATATAAAACTGTTGGCTGACGTGGCATGAAATCCTCCCCCATGAAACCAGACCATCACAGGTAATTTCTTGTTACCAGTATTTTTGGGAGCAACAACATTCAGGTTCAGGCAATCTTCACTTAAATTGCCAAAACTAGTCGGTCCCAACTGTCCTTGACCACATTGATCTCCCCACTGAGTGCAATCGAGTACCCCTTCCCACGGACTTATTTTTTGTGGTGGTTTCCAACGTAGGTCTCCTGCTGTAGATTTGCCATAAGGAATACCCAACCATGTAAATGTATTGTTGCTAGTAGCATAACCATTAATCTTACCTGATGATATCTCTACGATTTTGTGGCAGTCTGATTCCAAACGATTCGGATCTAAACTTATTTCAAAACTAGCTTGAGCTGCTGAAGGGTATCGTATGGTTCGCCTACCGAAATTGCCAGTATCCGGAAATACCTTCTCGGAATTCAACTTTTCCATTAAATTTTTTAATACAGGATCAGATCGAAATGCTTTAGGTGGTTGATTAAAATTTAATTGTCCGCTGTATTCCGAAACAATAGTAACTATATTTTCCGAAAATCTAATTCCCTTGTTTATATTACCTTCCTCATTCAATGTTTGTAATAAGATACATAAATTTATGACACGTTGATCACTGGAGTTTTCTGCTCCCGGTACGATATCGATAAGAGATATTGTCTCTTTGCCAACAGTTTCTCCAAGGATCAATTTACTAATGGAGAATACTAGAGATTCTCCTTCAATATAACGAAATTGACCTTTTACATCCGTTATGCCGGAAAGTGAGGGTGTTTGATATGATAAGCCTTCAATGGGGATCCCTTGAAACTTTCCAACCATTTCCTTTTTTGTGATTCCTTCACCACTTTTAGTTTGATTTTTCATAGGTTACTTATAATGGAAGAGGCTATAAAAAATCAACAGAATTTGGTTTTGAAAAAGATCAGTTTAGTTCTTTAATTTAATTAGATGATTCTTTATCGTTTATAAAAAATTTAAACCACTCGATTGGAAGCAGATTTTTTACTTTTTCTATAAATTCTTGAATCGTCATAATTCCTAGATCCGAAATTATCCCTGAAATATACTCTGAGGGAATTATTTCAAAATAATAATTCAATACATCTATATTCAAATCATCATTTATCTCAAAAACTTCACTACTCAATTTTTTTTCTATTATAACCTCATAACCATAATGACTTCTCAGGTTGTACTTAAAGGAATTTCCTATAGCAAAAAGATCAATATTATTTAATTTAGCTAGTACAGCTAAGGGATAAGTACCAATTTTATTAATAATAGCACCATCTTTTAGAATACTATCAACTCCTATTAGAACTAAATCAACTTGTTCAATGAATTTTCCCATAGCAGCATCAATAATTAGAGTTGTTTTAAAATATTTAGACAGAAATTTAGCAGTAGTGCGCCCCTCTAAGAGAGGTCTTGATTCTAATACTAATATTTCCAAATCAAAATCACTGTTTTTTTGCAATAAATTGAGGATACTTGAACTATATGATATCAGCATCATTTTCTTCAGATTATTCTCTCTTTCTTTTAAAAACTCACGAAAATAATATTCGAGAGCTTTTTTTCTCTCATTTTCCTTATTTTTAAATTGCTTAATTCTCTTTTCTAAGTTAGTCTTGGTTATAGTGCTTAAATTATGGAGAAGATATCCTATACAATTAATTAAAGGTGCCATAGTTGGTCTCGAATCGATCAGTTTCTTAAAAAGAGCGTAAATTTCTTCACTTATATTAATACTTTGATCCTCTGTTAATTCTAGTTGAACTTTAATTATTTCAAGAGCATCATCAATAAATTCACTAGCTCCTGAGGTCTTATTATTCCTAAGTGCCTCTAATAAATGTTTTACCTTACTTTTATCCAATTCAACCACTTATTCTGGATTAATCAAGAGAAATAATTCTTAAAGATTTATTATGAAAACTCATCTGCTTTTTTTATGTAATCGGGAATAAAACGAGTTTTTAACAGATTAGAATTCCCAGTAGAAATTAAATTTCCCTCTAAATCGTATATTTCACCTATAGCATGAATAATATTCTTCCCCTCCCTGATTATTTTTCCAATAACTCTAACCTTTTCACCAACTTTTACTTTTCCTAAATAATCAACATGAAAATCTATACTAATTGGAAATCCCTCATATCCTAAAGTAGCTGTAGTCATTCCTATTGTATCATCCATCAAAGCACATTGCATCCCACCATGTAAAAGGCCAGTTGGATTTGCCATTTCAGGTCTCACTTCGAATTGTAATTCAATTTTGCCATAATCCGCCCTAATAATCTTCCCATCTAACCATTTTGAGAAGGGTGGTACAGGGAAGTCTTTTAAATTTTTATTTTTGAATGTATTAAATAATTTAATCATTTGTTCTGATCTTTTTTTTAGCTTTTCTTTTTCTTCCATCATTACATCTTATTCTGTTTTTATAGTTATAATATTTGCTTCTTTAGCTTAAATTATCTTACTAACCTTAATAAAGGTATGTACTTTCATGAAACTACGGTATAATGGAAGACTAAACCATTTTATTATGTTGAAATTAATGAAAATAAAGATGAAATTCATGAGTATAAACGAGAAATTTAATAAAAAAAAAAAGGTTGATAAAATAAATGAGAAATTCATTACAATAATAGTCTTCACTTTTTTAAATGTTGCTAGTCTATCAGTTATATTGAATTTATAAAATTATCTGTAGTTAGAGCACAAAGAACTGTGTAAAATGTAAAATTCTGTTTTTTAAAGAGTAAAAAAAAAAAAATTAGTTATTTTTTTAGGATAAATCGATTATTGGTACCATTTCCAGCATCCTTTCCAGGTATGGCGTTCAACACCAATTAAATAATTACCAGTCAAGATATGATCAGCACGATTAGAAACAATAGCCATATAGAAGTAATCACCTTTAGATCTTGTAACCCACATGCTACCAGTTTGAGTACCATACCAAACCCACATGCGGTGAGCCCACTTCATATCCATAGCGGGCCACTCTGCATATCGAAGGTTTAATGTGGTGACATGCCAGTTGTTATATAGTATACCATCGGTAACATACCATCCGTCTGTTGTCCATCCATCCTCACCAGATTCTACATCGTCAAGAGTAAATACATCATTTGTTATCTCAATATCATCAACATACATATTTTGTAAAGTAAAAGCGCCATCTTGCCACATTCGGAAGTGTAATTCAATTTGATGGCCTGCAAAAGCACCTAGATCCATGCTTATAGGAATCCAGCCACCACTAGCCCCTGTAAATCCAAACCATGTACCTGCAGTTTCATAAGTAGTTGGTTCCTGAGCTTCAGGAGTATTTGGGTTGTCCTGAGGTTGATCAACATAGGTTCGCATTGGTACATACTCATAATCCCCTAGAACTGGATTGTATACCCACATTCGAGCATTAGGATCATTTAATGTAACCCATACATCATCTGTTAAGTCATGAACCTCAACATAGCCATAATCCCAATCATCTTCAATTTCGAAATATGTCATAAAGTTTAAAGTCGCACCGTCATCAGGGATTGTAAAGGTTTGAGAGAAACTCCTCCATGCCCAAGCATTCGCGCCTGAATACCACTCCAAAGTACCACTATATGCTGTAGTACCAGAAATTATATCTCCCTCCATGTACAATTTTGCAAAAGTGTCAGTTGTAAATCTATAGTAATGCGCGGTATAAGGTTGTGGAGAACCCCACCAACCAGATAACTCCCAATCTCCATCAAAAATAGGTTCTCCCCATCCATAGGTTAAGATGTCATCAAGTGTCCAACCCCAAGATTCTGGACCACCCATCTCTAATGATTCATAACCATATTTACCTCCCCATCTTGAAGTGTCATCAAGATAATTTGCTATTGTCCACCTGTCAAATATTGTATCAAAGGAGATCCAATATCCGTTA
Organism: Promethearchaeota archaeon; assembly: GCA_048940605.1. Lineage (GTDB taxonomy): Archaea > Asgardarchaeota > Lokiarchaeia > Sigyniarchaeales > SOKP01 > Loki-b32. The sequence goes on along the minus strand of JBHLOJ010000137.1, from coordinate 1,868 downwards.
GCATAAAGAGTTTTTTGAATTCCCTCTATACCATTAGCTTGTTCTTGGACTAGATCACTTATAAAATTTGCTCCACCAAAATGTTCATATAGATAGAGTATGAAAAGATAACTAGCTCCATAATCTTCTAATCCATTACCCCAGAATATAAGAGATGTTAACCAGTGATAAGCAAGATAATACCATATGTGGCTAGCCCAATGACCATAACCACATAAAAAGATTGCTAAATCAGCACAGCCTTCATCCACCCAAGATGGTTCATCTGGATCTTGATCAAAATGAACAAGATGCTCAAATTCATGGGAGAAAGCACCTTCCATTGTTCTATCTGAGCCGGGACCAGCATTGCTTTCCCAATCATATGTATCACAGTGAAAAATATTTTTGTTATATTCTGCGCTAGTGCTTGCTGAAAAGTATCCTACAGCATAAGAGGTTTGTGAGTCGTCATAGTAAGACTCATCACGGATGTTGAATATTAAAACCCAAATTTTTTGACCTTCATCACCTCGAGGAAGTGGTTCTCCAAAAACGCCAGTAACAGTTGGATAGATGTTATTATCAAATTCGTCCATCAATCCTACGAGTTGAGCAGGTGTAATTAAATCTCCATATCTGCCCCATGTTCCATAAGGATTGGAAAAATTATAATAAGTTCCATCGAAACTATCGTATGCATCTTGGGTGATAAGAATAAGGCTATGTACTCCTTCAAAAACAACGATAAAATCTTCATCGTATCCTCCATAATAATCATCAGATAGCTCAAATGTAAAAGTATCTCCTATTTCTGCGGGTTCTCCTATTGGGGAAGCTTGTGTAGCTGCTGCTGAACCAAATTTTGCTGCTTCCTTTCTAATAGCTAATTCATCTTCGCCTAGCATATCAGGAGTGAAATCCCTAGGGACTCGATCTTTAATTATCCTGGATGTACCACTAGCATTTGTGAGAGGAATAAAAGCCATAAGAGAGGCGCCGAAAAAACTCAGTATAACTAGTATTATTAATATTTTTTTTCTCATTTTTTATCAACTCATTTTTTTTAAATTTTGTGATATTTGTTCTATAAAATTCATTATTTTCCGCATGGAAAGAATGAAGTATTTTGAACATTTCTAAAAAGTCTTGAAATTTAAAAATAAATTCAAGACCTTCGATGATTGAAATATCTGAAGCCTTGTTATTTAAAATTTACCCTTTTATCATCTAATAAAAGTGAAAAAAGAGTGGGCAAGTTATCCCATTAAATTAGATTTTAATTTTGGACAATATTGGAAAAAAGACAATACAGGAATATCCAATTATATTTAAACTATTATAGGTAATTCCATAAATAATCAAATCTTAAAAAATTAATTATTTAAATTATTTTACTAATTAATGACCGAGCAAAGCAGTTCTCAATTAAATATTAAAGACATTTCATTCATTAATGATATCAGATCTATTGCTGTAATAGGCCCTTCGAAAAAAAGGAATTATTCTTTTTTAAGAAGTCATGCTGCTAATTTCAAGGGAAATGTATATGCTGTGCATCCTACTGTAAAGAAAATCCCCGATTATGATCCAAACAAAATCTTTCCTTCTGTAAGAGAAATTCCTGAAAACATTGATTATGTTTGGATCTCCATAGATCGTTTTCAAGTCTTTAAAGTATTAGACGATTGTATAGATAGGGGCGTAAAACTTATTACTATTTTTGCTTCTGAGTTTTCTGATTCTGGAACAGAAGAGGGAATAGAATTAGAGAGAAAGCTTTTAAAAAGAGCTCAGAATAAAGTAAGAATTCTCGGACCAAATGGGATGGGTTTATTTTATCCAAAAATAGGAATTGCTTGGCGTCCAGGATTCCCTACTACTGCAGG
>JBHLOJ010000136.1:0-7648 GCA_048940605.1 Promethearchaeota archaeon | reverse complement strand
ACGTCTAAATAGAAAATGTATAAATAATTTGGAATCTAAACATATACTGCTAAAAAATTTAGAGGTGAAAAATTTGCCAAAAAAAATATTAAGAGTAAATATGACTAATCTGGAGGCTAAATTTGAAGATTTACCGGAAGAATATGCCGGTTTAGGTGGTCGTGGTATGACTTCGACTATTGTTTCAAAAGAGGTTCCCCCAACATGCCATCCATTGGGAATACATAATAAGCTTGTATTCGCTCCGGGGATAGTAACAGGTACTAGAGCACCTACCTCTGGTCGTATATCTGTGGGAGGGAAATCACCACTAACAGGAGGGATTAAAGAGGCTAATGCTGGAACAAGTTTTGCTCAAATGCTCGGGAGGATGAGGATAGGGGCAATAATAGTAGAAGGAAAGCATGAAGGAGACGATTATTTTCTTTTAAAAGTTACTCATGATGGTGCTGAATTCATGAATGCTAATAAATGGGCAGGGAAGGGCTTATATGATACGTATAAAGCACTTTACAAAGAATTTGGCGATAAAGTTGGAATTTGTGGCGTTGGAATCGCAGCGGAACTTCTTGGAGCAATGTCTGGAGTTTGTTTTAATGATCCTGAAGGTTTACCAAGTAGATATTCTGGAAGGGGCGGACTCGGAGCTGTAATGGCATCGAAAGGTTTAAAATTTATAATAGCTGATCCAGCTGGTGCTCCTGGAGTCGAGATAGCGAATGAAGAAGTCTTTAGTGAAGGGATTAAAAAACTTAGAAATGCGCTTGGAGAACATCCTGTAACGCAACCAAAAGGAGGTCTTAATTCTTTTGGAACAAGTGTTTTGGTTAACATTATAAACGAGGCTGGAGGATTACCGCAAAGAAATTTCTCCCGAGGTCAAGATGAGAGAGCAGAAAAAATATCTGGTGAGGTTAAAGCCGAAGAAATTAAGAAAAGAGGTGGAGTTCGTCCACATTTCTGTAGTCCAGGTTGTATAATACAATGTTCTGAAGTATGGACTAAACCTGGTGGAAAAGATCCTGTTGGTGTTTTAGAGTATGAATCTGTATGGTCTTTAGGTGCAAATTGTGAAATTTATAATTTAGATGATATTGGTGAATTAAATCGTGCATGTAATGATTTAGGGTGTGATACAATTGAAGCAGGAGATACACTTGCTGTAGCAATGGAAGGGGGCTTAGCTAAGTTTGGGGATGGTAAAGGAGCTCTAAAGCTTATGGATGAAATCCGTAAGAAAACACCGATTGGACGGATATTAGCTCAAGGAACTGAAATTACTGGAAAAGTATTAGGTGTTACAAGAATTCCTACTGTAAAGGGACAAGGATTGCCTGCATATGACCCACGTGCAATTAAAGGCATTGGTGTAACTTATGCAACCACACCCATGGGTGCAGATCACACAGCTGGATATGCAATAGCTACAGAGATTATGGGCGTAGGTGGTGAAGCAGATCCTCGAGATCCAAAGAAGGCAGAACTCTCCCGTAACCTACAAATAGCTACAGCAGCTGTTGATGCAACAGGTTACTGTTTATTCGTAGCTTTTGCAGTTTTAGATATTCCTTCGGGATTAGAGGGTATTGTTGAATCTTTGAATGGAGTTTTAGGAGCAGAACTTACTGTTGACGATGTACCTACAATTGGGAAACAAATTCTTGATATAGAATTAGATTTCAACAAAAAAGCAGGATTTACGGCCGCGGATGATAGATTGCCTGAGTTCTTTATGGAGGAAAAACTTCCTCCTTCTGATGAAGTCTTCAATGTAACTGATGATGAATTAGATAGTGTATTTTAATGTAAACAGACTTCAGATTATGCCAATTCGAATAAAATTTTTCGGAGATTTAAGGAAAAAAGTAGAACCAGGGATCAAAGGAAGTATGCCGCTAAAATTTGACCTTGATCATGATGGTATTGACAGGATTTCTGATATTTTAGATAAATACAATATTAAAGAAAATGAGGTTATACATATTTTTGTGAATGGAAGATATTCAGGCTTCACAAAAAAGGTTAAGAGTGGAGACATTGTAGCTATCTTTCCAAGAAACATGTCTGTATTATATAAATGGTATTTCAATAAAGAAGAAGATGAATAATAATAAAATTAGTGTTACTGTTAAATTTTTTGCGATGTTAAGAGAGTACGGTCCAGCCAAGGAAACTATAAGTATCCCCCAAAATAGTAAAATTGAGCTGTTGTTTAAGAAATATCAGATTCCTAAGAATGCACGGAAAACAATAATCATTGTCAATGGAAGACCACATAACAATCTTGAAACGATTCTTAATGATGGAGATATTATCTCAATTTTTCCACCAATTGGAGGAGGATAATCCCTCTAAAATCCTAAATTTCTTTTTTTTATATCTTTTTTTATAAAAAATAACTAATCCAGCCAAGAGATTTGGTTAATCTCAATAGAATAAATATTTGAATAAGTTTTTAAGCAGAATTTGAGTCTAATTAATTAAAATAATCTTTTATTTGTATGTTATAAAATTACGAAAAATTGGATTCATTTTATAGAATATTAAATAAAATCTAAAGTAAAGATTGTAATATTATCAAATAAACTAGATGTTTTAGTTTGGATTCTTAGGATAAAAGAGTTAAAAATTAGGTCTTGATTATGACTACAATTGAAAATATATCTCCAGAATTGTATGAAAATGTATTGAATAATTTAGATGATTCTCTACATGTAATAAATCATAAATTTGAGTTAATTCTAATCAATAATGCTATGAAAAAATGGATGTTGGAATTAGGTATTAAAGATAATTTACTAGGATTATCACTCTTTAAAGCATTTCCTTTTTTGTCACAAAATGTTCATGATGAGTATAATTATGTCCTAAAGGAGGGTAAGTCTCTAGTTACAACAGAAACCACCTCTATATCTGGTCAAAATATCATAACAGAAATTCAAAAAATTCCTATTATTAAGGAGGAAAAAGTTGTTCAAATTATTACTATTGTAAGAGATATCACCTTACGCGAGATGAATAAAAAGAATTTAGAACAATCTGAAGAGAAATTCAAATCTCTATTTAAGGGGGGATTAATTCCTACCTATGCTTGGAAGAGAGTAGATAATGATTTCATATTAATCGATTATAATTATGCTGCTGAAAAAATAACTCATGGAGGTGTAAAGAACTTTTTAGGTTCTAAGGCTTCTAAAATGTATCAAAATCGTCCCGATATATTAAAAGAATTAAATCGCTGTCTACATGAGAAAAAAGATATTCTCCATGAAATGAAGTATAATATGGAGGTATCAAAAGAAGAAAAGGATCTTTTGGTGAAATATGTTTTTTCTCCCCCAGATTTAGTATTAGTCCATACAGAAGATATTACTGAAAGAAAAATGGCAGAACATGAATTACAGGAATCCGAAGAAAAATATAGAACGCTAGCAGAACAATCTTTCTTAGGTATTGCAATTTTACAAGATGATAGAATCCAATATGTGAATAAACAACTCGCTAATACTGTGGGTTATACTGTAGAAGAAATATTGGCTTGGGAAAAAGGAGGTTTTCTTAATATCATATATCCTGATTATAGAGAATTTATTACTGAGCAAGCTAGAAAAAAACAAATGGGTGAATCAGATATTGTTGACCAATACCAATTTAGAGGGATAAAGAAAAATGGAGAAATAATATGGATGGAAGTATTCTCAATGACTATTAATTATAAAGGAAAACCAGCAGATTTCGTAACAATTCATGACATAACTGATGAGAAAATTTCTGAAAAAAAATTAAGAGAATCAGAGGAAAGATACCGTTCTTTGACTGAAGGTTTATCCCAAACAGGTATTGGAATTGACATTATTGATTATAACCACAATATAATATATCAGAATCAATTTTTAAAGGATCAATTTGGTGAACACCATAACAATAAATGTTATGAGTTGTATTTAGGGAGGAAAGAAAGCTGTCAAAACTGTCCTGTGGTGCAATCTATCCAAAGTAAAAAAGTTGAAAAAGAGCTTATAGAAGATCTTAATAATCGTACTTATGAAGTAATAGCAGCACCTTTACCTAACCCAGATGGAACAATAGAACGAGCAGCAGAAGTTGTAATTGATATTACCGATAGAATGGAATCAGAACAAAAGATAAAAGAATCTGAGGAAAAATATCGTAATTTATTTGATAGTGCCCCATTTGCGATTGTACTTTTCAATGTTGAAGGAACCTTTCTTGACTGTAATAAGACTACTAATTTAATTACAGGATATTCTAAAGAAGAAATGATCGGTAAAAATTTTAGAGATTTCAATTTTTATGTCGATATAAGATCAGCTAATCTAGAAGAAAGACTCGATGATGTAAAAGATGGTAAAACACCTAAAACCAGAGAAGTATTATTACAAAAAAAAGACGGTAGCCAATTTTGGGCTAGAACTAATCTCGAATTCATCCAAATGAAGGGAGATACTTATATCCAAGCAATTATCCAGGATGTTTCAGAACAAAAACAATCTCAAATAAATTTAAAAGAATCAGAGTCTAAATTTCGAAACATTTTTGAAGCAATTCCAGATTTATATTTTCTGGTTTCTGGTGATACAACAGTAATAGAGTATAGAGGAAAAGAAAAAGTTTTGTATGTGAGCCCAGAAGAATTTATGGGGAAAAAAGTGACGGATGTCTTACCGCCTAAGCTTGGTAAAAGCATTGCTAAATTAGTAAAAAGAACACTAATAACAACTCAACCACAGAGTTTTGAATATGAACTCGAAATTAATGGTCTAAAACATTTCTATGAATCAAGATATTTTTATCTGTCTAAAGATAAAGTCTCTATTTTTGTACGAGATATTACAGAACGTAAAAATATAGAGAAACAGATTTCAGATTTAGCGAAATTTCCATCAGAAAATCCAAATCCCGTACTTAGAGTGAATAGAGATAAAATAATTTATATTAATAAAGCGGGACAAGATTTATTCCATTTAACTGAGGGTGGTAAAATTCCGAATTCATTAAGAGATGTCATAATAAAAGCATCTGATGAAAATAAGATGAATATTTTGGAAACCGATTTTGGTGATAAAAGCTATTCGTTTGACATCACTCCAATTCTTCAAGAAGGATATGTTAATGTATATGGAAAAGATATTACGAAAAGAAAGAAATCAGAAAAAGCTCTTACTGCAGAAAAACAATTTGTTGATGATATACTAAATGCTTCAATGGATACGGTTTTTGTTTTCAATCCCGAAAGTGGCAAAGCAGTAAGGTGGAACGATCAATTTAAACAAGTAAGTGGTTATAGTGATGAAGAAATTGCTTCAATAAAGGCACCTGATTCATATTATAACGAGGAGGATTTAAAACGTGCTGCGGAAGCAACTAAGAATGTACTAGAGAAGGGAACAATTACAGTTGAGATGTCATTAATAACTAAAGACGGTCGAAGTATTCCATATGAGTATTCTGCAACCACACTTGAGAATTCTTCAGGTAAAACACTTATAGTTTCTGTAGGGAGAGATGTGTCTGAGAGGAGAATTGTTGAGCAAAGAATAAAAGATTCAGAACAGAAATTTCGAGATCTCTACGAAGAAGCTCCTATTGCTTATTTCTCAATAACCCCAGATAAATCAATTTTAAGAGTAAATAAAGCAGCAGAAAGACTTTTAGGATATAATGAGGGTGATTTTCTAAAAATGAAAGTTTTTGACTTGTATCCAGATACGGATTATGGATTAAAAAGAGCAAAAGAAGTATTTAATAAATTCATAGCCGGGGAATCTATTAAAGATGTAGAACTTCAAATGATAAATAAAGAAGGAAACCCTATTTGGATAAGTTTATCGGTTAAACCAATTTTCGATTCAAATGGAAATGTCATTGAATCACGTTCTATGGTATTAGATATTAATGAAAGAAAAATTGCTCAAGAAGAGGTTAAAAAATCTTATAATAGATTAGAGGAATTAGAATATATAATAAATAACAGCCCTGGTGTTGTGTTTCTTTGGAAAAATTTAGAAGGATGGCCTGTGGAGTTTGTTTCTGAAAATGTAGATCAGTGGGGTTACACCCCAGACGATTTCTATTCTGGAAAAATAGCTTATGAAGAAATTATTTATCCTGATGATTTACAAAGAGTTTCTGAAGAAGTAGAGATTCATAGTAATGAAGATGTTAATAATTTCGATCAAGAGTACAGAATCCTTACAAAATCTGGAGAAATTAGATGGCTTGATGATAGATCTTGGATTAGAAGAGATCCCAATGGAGAGATAACACATTATCAAGGAATTGTATTAGATATTACAGATCGTAAAATTGCTGAAGAAGCTTTGAGATTATCAGAGAAAAATTATAAGGAAGCATATGATAGAGGTAATTTTTATAAAGATCTATTTGCTCATGATATAAATAACATCTTACAAGTAATAAATTCTTCAGCAGAGCTTATAACATATCAGCTAGGGGAATCTGAGAAATCTAAAGAAATTGAGAGTATTTCTGACATAATAAAAAAACAGGTAAATCGAGGTTCTAAATTGATTTCTAATGTCCGTACACTTTCAGAACTCGAAGAAAAAGAAATTGTAACCCACAAAGTAGAGATTGGAAGTATTTTGAGAAATTCGATAACGTTTGTTGAAAAAGCCTATGAAGAGAGAAAAGTAGAAATATCCCTTTCACCGATTAATGGAAAATATTTTACTTATGCCAATGAATTACTTCAGGATGTTTTTGAAAATGTTTTAATTAATGGAATAAAGTACAACGAAAATTCTAACGTGGAAATCTTAATCACTGTTTCAAAGCATAAAATTGGCAAAAATAAATATTTTAAACTAGAATTTGTTGATAATGGCATAGGCGTTGCAGATAATAGAAAAGAAGTCATTTTTATGAGTGGGAATAGGGCATTTAAGGGTTCAAAGGGAATGGGTCTTGGTCTTTCATTAGTTAATAAAATCCTCCAAATCTTTAAAGGTAAAATCTGGGTAGAGGATAAAGTTAAAGGAGATCACACTAAAGGGAGCAAATTCGTTATATTATTACCTGAAGTAAAATGATTTATTTGTTTTCTTCCATCCAATCATTCTTCATTATAGAAAATATATGAGTATCAACGTAGGTTCCATCAACATATAAATCTTCTTTCAAAACAGCTTCTTTTTTATATCCCATTTTTTCAGCAACTCGAAGCGAACGTTTGTTTGGAGTAAAGATACCAGCATATAATTTATGGAGATTTAATTCTGTAAATCCATAGGTAATTAATATTTTAGATGCCTCGACTGCTAAACCTCTTCCCCAATATTCCTTCTCTCCGATTGTCCAAAAAGTATTTGCGTTACGATTTAGCCAATTTATACGATTAAATCCCACAATTCCAATAGGTTTTTTGTCTTTTTTGTGATATATGGTAAACACAATAAACTCTTTTATTCCTTGATCCGATGAAGGTTCGAACCATTTCTTTACTTCTTCTAAAGTAGTAGGCCATGCATTTCGAGAATAATGTCGTACTTCGGGATCATTTGTCCATTTGCACGATAAATCAGCCCATTTAGGATTAACAGTTATTAAATCAATTCTTTCTCCTTCAATAAAAGGAAAAACACCATCATTTTCTTCTTTAGTCATT
>JBHLOJ010000019.1:11588-32994 GCA_048940605.1 Promethearchaeota archaeon | reverse complement strand
CGCCTTCATGAGAATCAATATGATCCCCATTGACATAAACTCTACATCTATAATCAACAGCGCCAAAATGAAGTATTGCTTTTTTATCTCGAAATTCTTGTGGGATTTCAAATTCTCTTCTATACCATATAACATCATGAAAAGAAGTATCCTCTATTCCACTTAATTTACTTTGAAAACTAAAGGGTACTAGAATCTTCCTATTAAACTTCGTGAACGAGTCATTCTTATACCATTTTTCTTTCAATCCTATATTAGTATCATCAAAAGCAAAATCCCATTCTCCATTGAGATTTATCCAATTATTTTCTCTTATAAATTGAGGTCGAGGATATTCTGGTCGTGGTATGGTATTTTTGTTATCTTTGTCTGTCTCTTTCATGTGAAAGATAAAGTGAAAAAAAATAAAAAGTTAATTATAGAATTATGTTTCATAAACAGCTTAAATTATTTAACGCCTAAGGTTAAATTGGACAAAATTTATATATACAATTAGATAAATTTTGATTAACAATTCGAAATAAAACAAATAATTTAAATCTTGAAAAATATTAAAAAAGGGATTAAATCATGATTACAGATCGAATTTTGTTAACAACTCCATGTTATCCTTATCCGTCACTGCCTGCAAATGATAGTCTTACAGATGCTACGGGACAAAGATTCACTCATGGAGATGACATTTTTTCACTTGTTTCTCACACTCACTGTTATGCAAATCACATTTTAGCGCAAAATGTTAATATTCCAGCAACTTTACTTGAGTATCCGCGCTGGAATAATTTTACTGAAGAGGTAGATAAAGAGTATGCGTATATTGGTATAAGTTCTTTCCCTGTACACCTTGATATGGTTATGAAAATGTGCAAATATATACGAGAAAAATCTCCAGAGACGCAAATTCTCCTGGGAAGTTATGGAGCTCAAGCTTTTGCTGCACAATATGACGAGGAAACTAAAAAAAAATATGTAGATCATGTGGTTCTGGGTGAGGGAGTAGAATTTCTTCGTAATTTGCTAGGTGAGGATACAAACCGACCTATTCAACAAAAATTAATGCCTAAATGCGGTGGTGCTCCTCCTTTTCTCAATAAATATCCTAGAGGAGGTATAGGATTTCTTGTAACAGGATTGGGTTGTCCAGGTGGATGTGATTTTTGTTCAACAACTGAAATGTTTGGTAAGAAACGCATTGAATTGCTTTCACCCGAAGATTTTGTTGATCATGTTGAGTTGTATCGTAAACACTTTAATCAGCTCTCGTCAATCTTTGTGATTGAAGAAGACCATTTTCGTCATCCACGATGGATGGTGAAAACCAAGGAAAGATGGATGAATAATTTAGATCTCGTGGAAAATGTTGATTGGACAGGTTTTGGGTCAGTTGATTTTATCTGGCATTTCGCTAGTAATTATGGATGGGATGCTATTCCTGAAACGGGAATGGGTGCGGTTTTCATTGGTGTTGAATCTAAATTTGCAGGGGAACATGGCTACCGGAAAGTAAAAGAAGCTGATGCCAGAGAAGTTTTTCATAAACTTCATTCAATGGGAATTCGTACTCTTGGAGCATGGATATGTGGTTGGGATTATCATAATCATGCTAATATGTATGAAGATCTTAACTATTTTATTGCCTGTAAACCTACTTATCAACAATTAACTCGTTTGTCCCCATTCCCCGGAACTGAATTATGGCGTAAGCTTAGGGAACAAGGAAGAGTATGTGAAGTACCATGGGAAGATGTACATTTTTGGAGTGGAGCACAGAAAAATATTTCTTTGGAAACCCATGAAACACTGAATCTTACGGAATATGGGTACGATTTGATGTATAAGACGTGGGGTCCATCGATGTTAAGGAGATTAGAAGTATCACTCAACGGTTTTGAATATTGCTTGAATTCTGATAATACTCTAATGCAGGAGTATAGATCTCAATTGTTTAAACGGAGTTCTGCTATATCATGGAGTATGTTAGGAGCAATGGATCGTTTTGCTCCTAATGGAGTCGTAAGAAGAAGAGTTCATAAAGCAGACGAAAGATTTAGGGATCTTATTGGTGAACCTACTCCAATGATGGAATTAATTAGCAGAAATATTGAACAGGCTGCTGTGAAGTTCAAGATGAAACACTTATTTGATCCATTTGGTCGAAAACCTAGAGAAGAACCCGCAAAGCGATATCTTTATAATAAGGACAAATCTATAAAAGATGATGATATCCCCTATATTACTGATTATCCTAATAAAATTCCGAAAAAGGTAAGAAAAGATATGAAAAGGAGTAATCTTAAATATAAACTCATAAACAAGTATCTGAGTTATAAGTACAGAGTCAAATCTACTAAGAAGCTAAGTGAATTAGACGAGATCGTTCTAAACAATATAAGAGGACAAAGCTACGGGGGATTTTAACTTTTTTTTAATTAATCTAAAGTAATAAATGGTGATTATAATAGTTCTAAAATCAAATTCAAAATCTATCCCTAGTAATACCCCAGTCACCAGTGTTCCACCTGATTATTATCCAAAAGATTGTGGATATTGGTTTGAAATTTCAGAGGGAATTGATGCCGGTAAAAAAATGTTCTTCAGAGATAGCAGTTATGGTGTCGGTGATCCAGAAGATGTAATCGTTTTCGTTCATGGGAATCCTGAATCTTCCTATACCTATAGAAATGTTATTGATCATCTAATAAATACTGCCAAAAAACCTTTCAGAATTATCGCAATGGATCATATTGGATTTGGTTTATCTGATCAAGCTTCTTTTGAAATGGTTTGTATGGATCATGCAGAGAATTTATCCCAACTTATAAATCATCTTGATTTAAAGAAAGCTACCCTTATCATACATGATTGGGGAGGTCCAATTGGGATTGGGGCCTTTTTAAGAGATCCCGAACGTGTATCTAATCTTGTGATTTTAAATAGTACAGTTTTTCCATTTCCGAAATCAGGAATGACATATGAAAATTATCCTTTAAAACAATTTCCATGGGCAAATACACCAAACATAATTCCAAATAATTTATGGGGTGCATTTGCCTCCTTTGCTATTTTTTATAACCCCGATGATCCACAAGAATTAATTTCTGCTCTTCCTAATTTATTAATTACTTCAAGAGAAACTGGAAGTTTCTTAGAAAATGAAACACCTGCTCAGAAATTCTTTAGAGAACAATTTCTATCTGAAAAAAATGTAATGAGTTCAAAGCGCTTAGTACTGCAAACACCTGTATGGGGACATGGGAATATCTATAAAGAATCCACCCTTGGTGAACGCGATACATCTTCTTTTTATCGTTTTATACAAAACAATATAGGTAAGTATTGGGGACCTGATGGCCAAAATATTGGTGTTCGGGCTGTTATTGGAAAATGGGATCCCTCAGCAAAAGATGAAGTCGTGCAACAATGGGTTGAGAATCTCCCACAACTTGAAGGGCATGTTAAGATTTTTGAAAATGCAGGACATTTTATTGAAGAGATTGAACCAATAGCTATAGCCAATGCGATAATTGAGATTGCTAATCTAAAATAAAAAATATAAATTTTTTACCTTATTACTTCCTCAACGAAAAATTAGCTATATAGTTTATTTAAGAGCCACCTAATATTATTCCCCAAAATTCTCATATCAGATTTTCCTTCAGTATCATTTTGAACTTCACCTGGATACGTGCCGATTCCTATAGCATAACCTACAATAATCATCCCGCTTATATAAAAGAAGAAATTCATTGTGTTCAGAGCTTGTATTCCACCTTGCCTTCTTTTTGCTATTACTATAGCACCTATTTTTCTTGTTAATGGTCTTTTATTTGCTAAAGCGATAAATCCTGCTCTCTCAATAAAACATCTCATTTTTCCAGTAGCATCCCCAAAGTAAACCGGAGTTCCAAGTATAATTGCATTTGCTTCGATCATTTTCGCATATAGAGTATTAAGATCATCTTTTTGAACACACTTATTATCTTGATTCTTAAAGCACTTATAACATGATAAGCATGAATTTATTGTTTTTCCAGCTAGTTGTATTACTTCAGTTTGTATCTCATTATCTTCTTCTTTTATCCCATCAAAAACCATTTCAATTAACTGAAAAGTATTACCATTTGGATTAGGACTACCATTTATACCAACTACTTTCATTTTAAGTCAATCAACTTTATAATTGCTTATTCTCATTTATATTTAATTTCATATTACTTAATAGGATCTGCTTAATTATTGGTTTTTTATTGATTGAAAAAATTTAATAATATATAATATTATTAGTTTTATTCGATAGCACTAAATCTTACGATAGTATGGCTTTAAATCCTAAAAAAATATATGAAGATCTAGAGAAGGGAGAGATTGATAAATTAACAGCAGTAGACTCACTAATATACTTAATAGGAAATAACGATCTACTTGAACTCAGGCAAGAATGTCTCGAAACTCTCCTAAAAATTGGGGCTAAGGATGATAAGGTTTTTTCTGTTTTAGAAGACTTATTAGTATCTGATCCTTACCTGGAAATAAGAGAACTTAGTGCTCAATGTTTAAAAATTTTATTCCAAGAGAAAGCTTTAACTCCTTTAGATTGGGCATTGGATCATGAAATATCGTGGCAAACATTGTTTTCTATAGTTTCAATTATACAGGAGTTAGATGATGTTAAAGCTAAATCAATCTTATTTGATAAGATAAAAAGAATAGATGATCTTAAATTTATAAAGAGTTTGAGAACATTACTTAAAACTGAAGAAATTCAAAATCTTGAAATCAAAAATCTTGTAGAAATTATTAAAAATTATATTATTATCAATCATTTAAAAGAAACTTTAAAAGAGCCCAATTACCATATCGATGATGGTTTAGTGGTAGAGTTAGATCTATCATTTGCCATTAATGATACTTTTGGATGGAAGGTTATAAAGTATCTCTCTGAATTTATTGGTGTTATGGGGCATCTTAAGAAGTTAGTATTAAAAAGTAACAAACTTGGAAAATTTCCTGATACTATTTTTACTTTAAATTCTCTTACTTTTTTGGATTTGAGCCACAACAATTTAATTAAATTACCAGATCAGTTTAATGAATTACAAACTTTAGAACATTTAAATTTAAGATACAATCAATTGACAGTAATCCCTCCTTCTATTGGTACATTAAAAAATTTGAAATCATTAGATTTAAAAAATAATAGATTAATAGATCTCCCGTCTTCAATAGGTAATTTATCTTCTCTTGAAGTTTTAAATTTACATGGGAATCAATTAAACACTCTACCATCATCATTAAAAAACCTCTCCTCACTAAAAAAATTAAAATTAGGGTTAAATAATTTGATAAGTGTTCCAAGATGGTTAAAAAATTTGACTTCTCTAAAAAAATTGAGTTTGGGGGGAAATAAATCATTATCTAATGTAGAAGAGTGGTTGGATTTTTTACCTCCAATTTCCGAATTGAATCTGTATGACAATGATATTAAGTTATTACCTGGATCAATTGGTTCGTTAGATACACTAGAATTTTTAATTTTGCCTAATAATCACATCTCTAGCTTACCCGAATCATTCAAGAGCTTAACCTCTCTTAGAAAACTTGATTTAAGTTGGAATGATATCACAAATCTTCCTGAATGGATTGATTCTCTTTCCGCTTTAGAAGAACTCAATTTGAGGGGTAACAAATTATCAAGTCTTCCTGACTCCATAAGCTCCATTCACTCCCTTAAAACTTTGGACATAACCCTAAATAAGAGCACCATACAAATTCCTAAAGATTTAGAAAAAAAGAGGTTACAACTTATTAAATAAATATAAAATTTTTATCTACTTTATTTTAAATCTCAATAGGGAAATTAAAAAAAAAGAATTATTTAAAAATTAAAGACTCTTCCCGATTACTTTCATTGCGTCTGTCATCCCTAAAAGTGGTTCAATTTTCATTGCAAAACCATCAATTTTCCAAAATGGAGCAACTAATTTAGAAATCTCAACCAATGCTTCGTCAGCGTTTCCTTTTTCGACCATGATAAGATTATATCCTCTTATGCCTCGACCTTCGTCAGGAGTAGCGAACATTTGCCATTTTTTAATGAAGGATGGAATTTTACCTTGCACCGTTCTAAATGTATCAAACCATTCATTTGTTTTATTATATGGAGTCCATTGGGTTACCATAAAGATCATTTTTTGTTCTATCCTCTATTTTTTTAATTAATGTTAAAATTGGAGTTTCGGTAATTAAAATAACCTACATAATATGTTTTAAATCTTTACAAAAAACTATGAAAAAAAAATCCCCAAACTTAAATTTTCAATATAGGAATGAGAAATCAATTTACCATTCTTTAAATTAATTTTTAGCTAATAAAACAACTAATTAGAACTATATTACTCGACGGCATTTAGAATTTTTTTAAGTATTTTTAGATTTATGATAAAAATATATCACTTTATCGATTTAGATTAAATAGGGATCAGTAAGATGACCTTAATTTTACAATTTGCAAAATGATCAGTAATAATTCCTATAATTCGCAATATAATTATTAATTAGTTACATTAAACTATTGATTTTGATATGGTAAATAAACTTTTTTTTGAATTTTTTTTGAATTAAAATAGTTATCACGATCTTTTTCATGCATATGCTTTTTTGTTTTGAATCGTAATACTGATCATTTTTCGAAACATTTATATATTATTTTTAATATTATATTATTGGAAAGAACAGTTTTTCCGACCTACATTGGTAATTTGTATTCCGAGTGTCTATTAGGTTAAATTTAGGCATTCGAGATGACGGGTATGCATAATTAAAATAAGATGGATAGTTCAAAAACTGATCTTTTCAGAATAAAAATAATGAAATAACCAAACAAAAATAAAAAAATAATCAGCCAAACAAAAATAAAAAAATGGGGGTTAAAAAAAAATGAATAGTATAATGTTTGAAACTTTAATGGATAATAATTTTTCCGTGTATCTCTTAAGAGATATGGATGGCGATATAACAGAAAGTGATGTTGAAGATATAATAGAAAAATTTAAGGAAATTCCAGTAAAATTTGCAACGATTGACTTAGGGTATATGAGTTTAAGAGAATTTAATGAAACGCATCTAGCAAAGGTTTTTAGAGAATTTAAAATCCCATATTTTACGGTTGAATTACCACATTATGTTAAAGGGCACTTTTCGAGTCAAATTAGTGAAATTCAAAATAAATATAATGAATTAAAGGAATCTTATGAATTATTAAAAGATAAGAATTCTCCTGGTGCACAAGAACTAAGTTATTTGATTGATTATTATTCAAACGAACTAAGAGAATTAAACCATTATATAAATCAGCAGATCAGAGTTGAATCAATCGTTAATAAGATTTTAAGTGTCATAAAGGATCGAGATAGTAGAAATTTGACTTTTGTACACGTTGGAGAGGAAAATATTCTAGTCGAAATAATGAGGCATCTGAAAGAACATGACGTAAAATCCAATATTTTATTCATTCCAAGATCAAAATTTTTGTTATAATTTTAAATTAAATTATTTTTTAAAAGCATTGAGGGATTAAACATGCCTAAAGAAGAAAGAGTAGATAAGCATTATGATTTAGCAATTATTGGAGCAGGTCCAGGAGGTTATCACAGTGCTATAAGAGCAGCGCAATTTGGTGCTAAAGTTGCATTAATAGAAAAAAATAAGTTAGGTGGGACTTGTTTAAATAGCGGTTGTATCCCTACTAAGGCTCTACTTGCTTCTGCGCATTTAATTGAGAAATTTAAAAGATCAGAGGAATTTGGAATTGAAATCAAAGGCTATAAGGTTGATTTCAGTAAAGTTATAGAAAGAAAGAATAATATAGTAAAAGAACTTGGAATAGGTATAGCAAATCTTCAAAAATCATGGAAGAATGATATCTATATAGGACATGGTAAGATAATGGGGGGAAATGCTACAGATGGTTATGAGGTTTTGATTCAAGGGGAAAGTAATAATGAGACAATTATTGCGAAAAGAATCATTATTGCCACAGGTTCTACTCCTGCATTAATTCCTAATTTTAATGTCGACCATGAGAGAATATTAACTAGCGATGATATTTTAGATCCCAATTTTAAGACTATCCCTAAGCGTTTATTAATTATTGGTGCGGGGGTAATTGGATGTGAATTTGCGGATATTTTTGCAACTTTTGGGAGTGAGGTAACTCTTCTAGAATATCTTCCCTTTCCAATTGCGTCAGAAGAGCCGATCATAATAAAACAATTACAAAAACAATTTGATTCAATGGGTATTAAGATATTTACATCTCAAAATGTCTTGTCTGTTGAGAACACCGGTTCTAGTGTAAGAGCTACAACTTGTTCCGCTTCAATCCCGATAGAAGAAATTGAAAACACAGAAAAATTTATTTTTGAAGCAGATTTATGTCTGGTCTCAATAGGTAGAAATAAAGTGTCAAATAATTTAGGATTGGAAGAGATGGGAATTAAAACAAGAAGGGGAGCAATTGAAGTTGATCCTAGAACATTAGAAACCTCTGTAAATGGAATATATGCTATAGGTGACGTAACGGGAGGAATTATGCTAGCTCATGTAGCTAGTTATGAAGGAGATATAGCTGTTTCAAATGCTCTTTCGAGTCTTGGAATATATAAAAACCATCCTAAAAAAGCAAATTATAGAGTTGTGCCTTCCACAATTTTTACGAGTCCTAACATAGGTTCAGTAGGACTAAAGTTAAAACAAGCTAAAGATTTTGGTATAGATGTTTTAGTTGGGCAATTTCCATATAGTAGTCTGGGAAAGGCAAAATGTTTAGGAGAAGAGGGTCTTTTAATAATTCTAGCAGACAAACATACAACTCAAATCGTTGGGGCTTCCTGTATTGGTGAAGGAGCTCCAGAATTAATTGCTGAGATTACATTAGCTATGCAAAATGGATTATCTATTGAAGATATAACAGCTACTATACATAGTCATCCTACCCTCTCAGAAATGGTGTTAGAAGCGGCAGAAGCAATTGTAGGGCGGGCTATACATAAGAAAGGGCGTCCTATTACTCCAAGATTAAGAGATATTTTAATGGAACAAATTTCATATGGAATTGAATATGAACTTGAACCTGAATAATATAATTTATTTTATTTCTCTTTTTTTATGTCCGAATCTATAAGAAGATACGGATCTTAAAATAATTTACCTAATTTTACGCTTTCTTTTTGGAACAAACATCCCTGTTCGTTTTTTATAATCTATATAGGATTCTCCATATCTTATTATTAGGTCTTTTTCTTCCGCTTTACAAAACCAGTAGAATAGCGGAAACCAAATCATAGAATATAGAAATAAAAATGGAGAATTTAGGATTAACGCCACGCTCCACCATAAAAAAGCTTCTCCTAGAGCTTGTGGGTGACGGATTTTTTCATAAATCCCGTCATAAAGAGTATGCTCTTTATCTGGGAAAAGCGCTTCTCTTCCTGCATCTTTAAGCCCTCTTAGCATAATATATAAACTAGGAATTAAAATAACAATACTAGAAATAATAGAAATCCAATAATCCCAAATAAAGAACCGAGGAATAGGGAGAGGGAGCGGAAGAAAAAAGTAAATTAAGTAATTAATAATTACAATTACTTCAAAAATGCTGGCGGTGATTCTATAATAAGCACATCTTGCATAAGAATTTAGACCAAATTTTTGTTCTAAGGCTGCGGGACCAACACTTTTTATGTAAAAAATCGTCATTAATGCAGTTGAAATAACTAATATAATGATATTAATCCAATTTAACATCATTATATTTATATTAAATCCCTCATAAAAGACTTATTCCCCTTTAACTCGAATACAAAATCTTTCCATTTTTTTCAATAGGAGTTACTAGACCTTGCTCTTCAAGATAGAAAAGATGTCCAAGTACTTCAGAAAGCGCTAGAAATGAATTCATATCATCTAACTCTCCAAAATGTAGTTCGGAGATTCTTGAAGGAGGTAAAGGATTGTTTTTTATTACCCTTGATATTTCTGCTAACCTATTTTTATGGTGCTCTTTAATTTCTGTGATACGTTTATGAGGATCATATATAATATCTTGGTGGGCAGGGAAAATAATTTTAGGATTTAACTTATCAATTCGATCTAAAGAATTTAAGTAGTGTTTTAAGATATTATTAAAATCGTAATCCTTGTATTCTTCTAACAGAATTTTAGGGATCATATAATTACCAATATGAGGTGTTATTCTTGACAATATGTGATCTCCTGAGAAAAGATATTTACCCTTTGAATTAAAAAGACAAATATGACCAAAACTATGTCCTGGAGTCCATATTACCTTTAAATCATCTAAAATTGTATCTCCATCCTCCAAAATTATATCCGGTTCTTGATATTTTCGAAATTGAGGCCAATAATTAAAAAATTGAACTACTCTTTCAGCTTGCTTTTCAGTAAATCCATATTTTATCATTTGAAACGCAACTTTTTGGGCTTCCAGCTCCAATTCATCCATATTTTCTTCTTGATTTTCCCACTTGAGTGTTTTCGCAGTTATATTATGCATTAAAAGTTTTAGATCTGGATTCTTTTGCTTTAATGTTCCAGCTAATCCTACATGGTCAGAGTGATTATGAGAGATAAAACAATAATCAATATCTTGGACAGTAAGATTGACTTCTTTAAGAGCTAAGAAAAATAACTTGCTCCAATTGCCCATGTCTAACCCTGAGTCGAATAAAATAGTTTTGTCTTGAATCTTGAAAAGGTAGAGGGAAACATCTTTAACATTCCATGGTACATCAATTTTAATTCGCGTTACCGCTTCGATTTTACTAACTTCAGAATTAAATTTAACAGAATACAAGATACTAAGGAAAATTCTTCTTAAAATTTGTAGTTTATTATTTTACACATTAAAGCTAAAAAAGAAGAAATTAAGATAATTAGAATTTTGTCTTTTTCTGAAAAATAATTATTCCCAAGATAATAAACACTATTGTATAGCCAAACACAATTATCAATCCTCCCCACAATGGAATCGGGATGGTTTCAGAGCTAACGCCTATTAACGAACCGTTATATAGTAGATCACTAAACCCATCTCCTAAAACGGTTAGTTGTAGGTATACCTGTTTAGCCCAATATGGTGGAGTGAAAAAAACAATTGGACTTTCAAACGGTATCATACTTCCTGAGAGAAAGATAAGCACCATAAATACTAACAATGAAGCTGCATTAGCAACTTCCACATTTTTCGAAACAGACGCAATTATTACGCCCAATCCTACGGAAGAGATTCCAAACACCACAGCTATTAAGAATCCAATAAATAATTCTAATGGACCTTTAATGTATAAACCTAGCACGACATAACCAATAAAAAACATTACCATTATCTGAAGCATCAGAAATAAAGATTCAGAAATCAAAGCCCCTAAAAACATGTTCTTTCTTCCTGTGGGCATTGTATCTAAGCGATCTAACATACCAGAAGCTTTATCTTGGGCGAACATAATTGCTGAGTTCATTGTACCCATTCCAATAGCATAAATTAGCATTCCGGCAAAACCATAATCAAAATCAGTCCTTCCAGTCGGATCCTCTTCGGAGCCAAACATGAAAAAGAACATAATAGTGAACATTATAGGTAGTAAGAGTGAAAAAAAGACATACTGCCAGTGTCTTATTTTATCTTTTAGATTTTTAATCGATATTTGAATTGCCTTGTTCTCTAATAAATTCATTCTAATCTCTCAACCTCCTTCCTGTTAAGTTTAAAAATACATCCTCAAGTGAATTTTGTCTAAATTTGATATTTTCAACCTCATCTATGTTTTCAATAATACCTTGCTGAAGGATTTTCACAAGATTTTTTAATCCTCCTTGGAAGGGAATAAAGAGAGTTTTTCTTCCTTTTTTGTTAATTTCTTTCCAATCTGTTACGATATCAATGTTTTCTAAATTTTTTTTAGCTATTTCCACATCTTCCGGTTTTAAAAATGATATTTCTAACACATTATCACTTCCATATTTCTCTTTTAACTCAATTGGAGTACCCTGAGCTATGATCTTTCCTTGATCGATAATAGCAACATGATCTGAAAGAACATCTGCTTCTTGCATATCGTGAGTCATGAGAATGATTGTAATATCCTCTTTCTTTAGATCTCGAATAAAATCCCATACAAGACGTCTTGCTTGAGGATCAAGACCAGCTGAAGGTTCATCAAGAAAAAGTATTTTAGGGGCAAATACTAAAGCCATTGCGAGATTTAAACGACGCTGCATACCTCCTGAGAAGTTTTTAGACCAATCTTTCCTTCCAGCAATACCAAATTTGTCTAATAACTCTAATGTCTTTGCTTTTGCTTCCTTACGAGGGATTCCATGCATAGCGGCAACAAATTCCACATTTTCTTCTGCTCTAAGAACTTCATAAATAGTAATATCTTGGGGACATACTCCAATTATTTTCACAATCTCTTTTTTTCTTGTTAATATACTATGTTCGTCAATCAAAGCATCTCCAGAAGTAGGTGTAAGAACAGTTGTTAGCATCCTTACTAAAGTAGTCTTACCCGCTCCATTTGGGCCAAGAATGCTAAATAACTCCCCTTTCTTAATTTTTAAAGATACACCATCAACAGCTTTAACTTCCTTAAAATACTTTTTGAGATCTTTTATATCTATGATAACAGAATCCTTAATTTCACTCATAATGTCAGAATCACACTGATTTCTTATTAAGTGTTAAAAGTTAAGTAATAATAATTAAAATCATTCTATTTAGAAAATTTTTTCTATCAATTTATAATACAGAAATATTATAAATATCGAGTTCTATTATTCTAATTACACAATTCTAAAAAATAATTCTAATTGAAGAGATGTTAAAACATATGACTAAAAATTTAGATAAGGAATTATCGAAGATTATCAAAAAAGAAAGATTTCAGGGTAAAATGATAACATACATATCAAAGGTGGGGAAGCTTTTACTCTTCGTATTACCGATAGTCTTTTTAATTATTACCCTACTAGCTTTTATTCAAGCACTTGATTTTACATTAAAAATTATTTACTTAGTAGTCTTGGTTATTTATGCATTTAATTCAGTTATGTTATTATTAGGTGCAAGTTCTACTGAAAGCTCGCTTAAAATGAGATTAAAATTCGAAAGACAAAGAGGAAGACCAATAGATAGTCTCGACGGGTTTGACTTACTTTCAAGTAGCGTTAAAAGAGTCACAAATTTGCTAAAATTTATCTCGTTGATATGTTTTATCGCTATTGTACTATTTGTGATTATGATCGTGATTGATTTCCTTGATATTGGATTTGCTGCTGCTGGTTTTGCATTAGTAGGGCTGGGTTTGTCAATACTAATCCGAAGTTTAAACCTCAACATTCATGATGTAAACGGGTTACAAGACTTTTACAAACCAACAACTCATCAAATATTTCTAGATAATTTTTTCGCAGAGATTTTGTCAAATCATTTAGACCCAGTCACGTTTCTCAAATGGGATGAATATTTAGCGGAGTTAAATAGTATTTTAACACCCACATTTATCCAAAAAATAAAAGAACAAGAAGAAGATGAATTACCCATAACCTTTGCGATAGAGAAAATTCTGTTTCTATACTATTTAAAATTCCAAGAAGTCTTAACTGAAGAACAATTTATTCAAGAATTAAAGGAAGTAATTGATGTAAGTTCAGATAAATTTAACATTGAGAAAGGTGTGTTCATAGAAGGTGCTTGGTATTTCTCTGCGAAAGATATCTATAAACTATTTAATTATATCAAAAAATTCAATCCAGGTTTTTTCAATATTATCGACCGATTACAATTAGAATTAGCAGATAACATCGAGAGGGTGTCGAAAGATCCAATTTATATGGACACTACTGCACAAGAAGTTGTATATCTTAATTCAGAATTAAATATATTTTGCTTTTTGTTTAATAACTCTCCCGAAGCGAAAAAATATGCTATTAAAATCAATGCTCCTGGATTTGAACCTGCTAAGTTAAAACTTGATATTGAAGTGGAAGGTCGGGGAACATTTAATATTCCAAGTTCACCGATTCCATTAATTTCCTCTGAAGGGAGAGATATTGCAGGAGTTCTATCTACAATGCTTGAAAATGGGGATTCAACTTGGTTAACCTTAGAACCAAGGGAAGTTGGAGAACAAACAGTCCAAATTTTTCTACTATCTGAGGATGGGACAATAATAGAGGGAAAGACTAGAGCTGTGAAAGTAACTAAAAATATTAAAGATTATCTTAAAAAATTGAGCTCAATTGGTTCATTGCTTGGCGGGTTAGCAGTTCCTTTAGCAAGAATACTGCCTTCAATGTTATAGGCTAATTTCATTCTTTTTTTTTTTTCACTTTCTTAAACTTGAAACATATTTTAAAAAAATAAACAAAACTATTTCAAAACTCGATAACTTTAAAAATCATAATAGCACTGACGGTACTAATTTGAATTCTTCAAAGGTTTTAAGGGAATTAAAGGGGAAACGTTTATTAGGATATACGTTAGGAAATTTTGGAATATCTTTACTAAATGTATTTACCGGAACTTTTGCATTTCAATTCTATGTTTATACTATTAATTTAGATCCTGTTCTTGCTTCAATTGGAGGCTCATTTAATATATTTATCTCAGCATTCTTTTCAATTGTTTTTGGGGTCATAATTGATAACAAAAAACCTGGAAAGCGAGGGAAACGACGTCCATATTTGTTATATGGATTACCATTATGGATAACTACAAGTATTATAATTTGGTTTCCGCCTTGGTATTCTCCAGCAGACAATTCTCTGTATTTACCGACTGCAGTGTATTTCTGGGTGGTTACAGTTATAAGAGCCCTAAGTGGAACTTTGATTTTTAACACGTATCTTTCAATGTTGCCGGAACAATCCCAAACGCTTGAAAATAGACATTCAGTTGCTTCTCTTCGAGCTTTTTTTATGATAGTCGCATCCGTTATTTCTCTTTTACCTACTCTTCTAATTGAGAGTGTACTTCCTGATCCTGAACATGTAAAACATTATGATGAATCAGGAGAAATCATCCTTTTTTATATTCCCTTGATAGGGATAATTTTCACTTGTATTGGTTTAATTGCTGTGTTGGTTATATATTTTTCAGTAGACGAAAGTTTTCACTTGTATAATTCGAATTTTAATAAAAAAAAAGTAACTTTAAAGGAGACTTTTAGACAGATGGCACGACCCGCTAAAGATTATAAATTCAGAAATTTGGTATTTGTAGGATTTTTTATGGGTATCTCTGGAAGTATTTTTGGTTTCTTAATATTTCCATTTCAAATTTACCTACTCAAATTTACGGAAGCAGAATTCTTAATCTATGTAATAATCTCAATATCTGGAAAATTAGGGTGGTATACTATATGGAGAGTGGTTAAGAGGAAAAAATCCTTAACAAGTTCATATTCTTTAGCAATGATATTTGCAGCTGTAGTTGCGTTCACAGATTTATTATTTCTGTTAAGTAATCTCCCTTATATATTAAAAATATTGTTATACATTGTTTCTTTTGGCACAATATTAGGAACTAACTATTCAGTTCCATTATTTGGAATTCCTCTCAGCGCAACTTTAATACAAGAAGCAGCGATTAAACAGGATGCTTCTAATGTTGACGAAACAATATCGAATATTTCCGGTTCATACAATGGTTATTCTATGTTTATAGGTTCACTAGGAGGTGCGTTTTCTTCAATACTTATTGGTTTCTTTCTCACAGGGGCTAATCAAAGGAATCCAATAATTATTACGTTATTGTTTAGTTCACAATTTATTTTTTACCTAATTGCAGTATTTTTTTTAAGAAAGGTAAAAATTGACACACCCGTTATTCCAGATGAAACTATTCTTTTTAAAAGTCAGTAATAAATCCACTTTGTTGGTTTTAAACTTATCGACAAATTCAAATTTAAAATAACACAAATCTCATTCGAGATACATATATTTAATTCTCAAAAATTAAGTAGATAAGTTTAAATATAATTAGTCGACTATTAATGTGGTTTAACTCGATTACTGAATTTGATCAGAAATTATAGGTTTCCTCAATTCTTTGAATATATTAAAAGGTATATTAATAAAGAGTGAATTGTGAGTAAAATTGATAGATTCAGAGCTTTATGAATCCGAAGAATTATTTAAGGAATTTATTGAAAATATAAGTAGTGGTGTAGCAATTTATGAGACAATCGATGAAGGAGAAAATTTTATAATTAGGGAAATGAATAAAGCAGGATTGCGTTTTTGTAAAATAACACGGGAGGAAATCATCGGTAAAAATCTATCCGATTTATTCCCTAACGTAGAAGATTTTGGCTTCCTAAATGCTTTAAGAAGGATATGGAAAACGGGAAAGTCGGAACATTCTCCACCTGCTTTTTACCAGGATGATAGAGTTGATGGTTGGGCAGAACTTTATATCTATAAATTGCCCTCTGGTAGATTAGTTACTATTTTTGATCGTCAGTCAGAGCTTATTGAAGCACAAGAAATTATTAGACAAAAGAAAGTAGAAGCTGATTTATTAAAATCTGAGAATGAAAAATCGGTAATTTTAGAAAGTCTTCTTGAGCACATAGTATATCAAACTACAGATCACACCATTATTTGGGCTAATAAAGCTGCTGCTGACTCTGTAAATCTTTCTCCAGAAGAATTAATCGGACTTAAATGTTATCAGGTTTGGAATGATCGAGATGAACCATGTGACGGATGTCCCATAGTGAAATCATTGAACTCTCAAAAACCAGTAATAAATGAACTGACAACTCCAGATGGGAGAATTTGGCGTATAGCAGGTTATCCTATAAAGGATTTAGATAATAATATAATAGCAGTTGTTGAATCTACTCTGGATATTACGGAAAAGAAAATTGCTGAGCAAAAAGTAGAGGAACGAAGTGAAGCATTATCCACCTTAAATAAAATAATAACACTAGGGAATGAATCCACAAATCTTCAAGAATTTTTAGAAAAATCTTATGATCAAGTACTTGATATAGTAGGTTTCGACAGAGGAGGAATTTACCTTTATAATCCTGAAAATTATCATAATATATTAGTGCTTCATAAGAATGTTCATCCTGACTTTATTGCTGCAGTTGAAGATGTCGATGTATCAGAAGGTCTTTTTAGCACAGTATTTGACAAGAATAATTTGTTATATATTGAAGATTTTTCTGAATTCATGGAAGGTTCAAAAGAATTGGGAGTTTATTCCGCTGCAATCGTTCCACTCCGTTCAAAGGACAAATATGTAGGAAGCATGAATTTAGGTTCCCCTACCTATCAAGGTCTTTCTGAAAATGAAAGAGAGTTATTGGTCGCGATTGGTAAACAAATGGGAATCATCATTCAGAAATTTGAATCTGAAAAATTACTTAAAGAATCAGAGGAAAAATATCGAAAAGCCTATTCTCAAACAAATCTTTATAGGGACATTTTTGCTCATGATATAAACAACATGCTCCAGAATATTCAATCTTCAGCCGAACTTAGTTCTCTTTATCTAAACAATCCAGAAAAACTACATACACTAAAAGAGTTATATAATATAATAACTGAACAAATTGAGAGAGGTAAAAAACTAATTACCAATGTTAGAAAAATAACCAAACTTGATGAATCTGAAATTATTTTAGAAAAAATTGAAGCTAGTCGATTGTTAGGAAAAGCAATTGAATATCTTAAACATAGTTTTCAAGCAAGGTATATCGATATTCAGGTTAATAATTCAGAAAAAAAGATCTACGTAATGGCAAATAATCTCTTACTAGATGTATTCGAAAATATACTAATAAATGCTGTAAGACATAACAATCAACCCATAATAAAAATTAATGTAGATATCAGTAAGTATTACTCGAATAATACGAATTTTGTTAAGCTGGAATTTAAGGATAACGCCATAGGTATCTCTGATTATCGTAAGAAAAGTATATTTGAGAAAGGAAAGCGTCAGAGTCTAGACAGCAAGGGAATGGGCCTTGGATTATCTCTTGTTAAAAAAATAATCGAAAGTTATAAAGGCGCTATTTGGGTTGAAGATAGGGTTAAAGGGGACTATAAAAAAGGTAGTAATTTTATTTTATTACTTCCAGAAGCTAAATAGAAAATTAGGTTTATTCTGTTCTTTCTGATTTTTATTGTAAATTTGTGAAAAACATCATATATTTTACTTTCTCCTTTCATTTAATTTATTAATATAAACTTTAAAAATGATATAGACAAGATTGAAATTATGGAAACTTATGACTTAGTAGTTATTGGAAGTGGTGCGGGATTAAATGTTTTAAATGTAGGTCTTCAGGTAGGAATGAAATGTGCTCTTATTGAAGATACAAAATTGGGAGCAACGTGCTTAACCAGAGGTTGTATCCCATCAAAAGTATTAGTCTATCCAGCTGATTTAATTCGAGAAGCACAACATGCAAATAAAGTTGGGATCAAATTTAATGTCGAAAAAATTGATTGGGAACTAATCTCTAAAAGAATGTGGTCTCAAATTGATGAAAGCAAAGAAATTGAGAAAGGATTATCACAGGTAGATAATCTTACTTTATATAGAGGCGTTGGCGAATTTATTGGAGAATATGAAATGAAAGTTAAATCTGTCGATGGAAAGGAAAGTTTAGGGAGATTTAAAGGGGAAAGGTTTGTTATTGCATCAGGAGCCCGTTCTCTTATCCCTCCAATTGAAGATTTAGAAGAAGTGGGTTATATAACCAACCGAAGTTTTTTTGGAGAAAAATTTCCAAAACAACCCTGGAGAAGTTTGATAATCATTGGAGGTGGAGTCATAGCAGCTGAGTTTGCTCACATTTTCTCAGCAATGGGAACTGAAGTAACGATATTAGAGATGCTTCCTCGTTTAATTACAACCGAAGAACCAGAAATAAGTCGATTTTTAGAGCGAAATTTTAAGAAATATATGACGGTTTATGTGAATCATAAGGCGATTAAAGCAAAAGGAGAGAAGAAATTGAAATCAATTATAGCTAAAAATATGGATACTGGGAAAGAAATAGAGATTTCAGCAGAAGAAATTTTAATTGCTACAGGGCGTCGCTCAAATGCAGATTTACTGAAGGTTGAAAAAACTGGTGTTGAGACAGATGAAAAAGGATGGATAAAAACAAATCAATACTTAGAGACAAGTAAAAAGAACATTTGGTGTATAGGAGATGCCAATGGACTTTATCAATTCCGTCATAAGGCAAATTATGAGGCAGAAATCTGTGTTAATAATATATTTAGTCCTGAAGAGCAAAAAAGAACTGTAGATTATTCTGCAGTGCCATGGGCAATCTTTACTTATCCTCAAGTAGGACATGTCGGTATGACTCAAACAGAAGCAATAGAAAAAGGACACGAGATTTATGTTGCAGTAAAAAATTATTCCACCGTTGCTAAGGGATTTGCTATGGGTTTTGAGAATGAAGATGAAGATAACGGATTTTTTAAATTAATCGTTGACAAATCGTATAAAATATTAGGTGCTCATGTAGTTGGTCCACATGCTGCTATTTTAGTTCAACCTTTTGTATATTTAATGAATTCTGGATTTACTTGTTCATTATCCGAATCTTATGGTGCAAGTAATATTCCTAAAATAGAAAGAGCGTGTCCTGAAGCAGGTTCATTCATACCCATATATAATTCTATGGTTATTCATCCCTCTCTTAATGAAGTTACAGGGTGGGCAATAGGGAATTTAAAACCAATTAATATTGAAATGGAACATCATGAACATCATCATGACTAACATTATTATTCAGTAAGTTAATACTATTTTTTCTCTAATTTAACAATCTTCCCTATAAGACTACATCTTCTTTATACGGAAGGGAGTGACTGTATAGTTTTGATTCCTGAAGCAACCTAAATTAAATCATTAGACTCATTCTATTTAATTTTTAAAATTTATCAGGCACCATCAATTTTATACAGTCTTAAATCAATATTATGATCAGATGGTTACTGAAAATATTAAGATCCGTAGAAATAACACTATAGGTCAAATTTTTACCCCTGAATATGTCGCAGAATTTATGGTTGAAAATATAATTAAATTTATTAAAGATAAGAATTCAAGCTCTCAAGATTTAAAAGTTTTAGAACCCGCTGTAGGAGAAGGTGTTTTTTTACATCAACTTCAACAAAAGGGATTCTCAAATATCGATGCCTTTGAAATGGATTTATCCCTCAAAGAATTTCTTTTAAATTCTTTTCCAAAGGTAAATTTTCAGTTTGAAAATTTCTTAGGAACAAATAAAATTGAGAAATTTGATATAATAATTGGAAATCCACCCTATTTAGGTCAAAACTATAACGCTGCTATTTTTCAAGATTATATATCAAAATACCCAATTTGTGCTGAATTTTTCGTAGGAAACATGGATTTATTTTATTACTTCATTCACATGGGTATAGAAAAACTAAAGCCAGGTGGAATTCTGTCTTACATTACCACAAATTACTGGATTACGAAATCCCAAAAAACAGGAATAAAAGTTTTGAAACCTCATATAATAAATGAATGTTTCTTACTTCAATATATAGATCTAACACGTTTACAAATATTTGAGGGAGCAAGAGGACAACATAATTGTATCTTTGTTTTACAGAAAAAAACTGAAGTAGAAAAATTGGAGAAGAATAACAAACACATTCAAATAATCCAAATTTTAGGAGGTAATAATACTAAAAAATCACATGAGTTATTTAATCAAGAAATCTTTGAAGATTTAATACATAATAATGCTTCACCGTATATTAGAAGATATAATTCCGCATTATCTAATAGAGATTTAAGTCATGATAAGAGCTGGAATTTAATTTATCCACAAGAAGTTAAAAGTGTTATGGATCATGTTGAAACATATTGTAGATCCAATGGAAAAATATTGAAATTAAAAGATTTTTTTATTATACGCAATGGTCTAATCCTAATTAATGATAATATCTTTATCTTGAAAAAAGGAAAAGCATTAAAAATTGAGAATGGCAAATGGCTTCTTAAAGTTAACGGAGATTATAGTAAACTTAGTGAAACCGAACGATCACGGCTTAAAAAAGTGTATAAAAGCAAGTCGATTCAAAAATATGGGTATAAATCTAAAGATAACACGAGTTATATTATCTATTTTAATAAGAATGAATTTAAAGACCAAAATCCTATCGAGCGTAATAGGTCCATTGAGCAGAAATATCCCACTCTTACCAGATATTTGAAGCAATATGAAAGGAAATTACGAGAGATTTTGATAAATGCAAAAGAAAATCCCGAAGATTTTTATTATCCAAGAAGAGGTTCCTTTATACGACAATT
>JBHLOJ010000019.1:6108-11488 GCA_048940605.1 Promethearchaeota archaeon | reverse complement strand
CGAGAGATTTTGATAAATGCAAAAGAAAATCCCGAAGATTTTTATTATCCAAGAAGAGGTTCCTTTATACGACAATTAGAGGAAGATGGAAAAGAAAAATTAGTTGATCTCGAACCTTTTTATGATGAGAGCCAAAAAATCTTCTTAAAATATATTTCAAATGAAAATAATTTCGGTTATTCGACCATTCCTTACTATGCTACATCAGATACCTATTTTCTATGGCCATTGGTAAATAAAGAAATTGATTACTTGTTCATTATCGCTTATTTAAATTCTAAACTTGTTTCTTTTTTATTTAAAGCTAAAAATATTACCATTAAAAGAAGTAAGACAAAACTTGAACATGGATTACCAATACCAAATCTAAAGAATTTTAAAACTAAAAATAAAAGCTCTATTTTTGATCTGATAAGACTTCTTGCTTTTCGTATCATTAATAACTCAAAAAACAATCAAATAAGAAGATTAGAAGAACTTTTAGAAAAATCCTTCCGTATTTGTGATTATTACCCTAATACAACTTACCATTTTAAAGAAGAAGTTATTAAGGCTTTTAGAAAAAAGGATAAGACTGATTTAAAAAAAATAATTGATACCTTATTTTTCTGGCTCTTTAACTTAGATGGAAATGAAATAGACTCTTTATTAAACAAGTATTATCCGCATTAATGAAACTAAAATCCGGTGCCATACTTCTTTATGTTTCAGAATCGATAGGTTTTTATAGATCAAATGGTATACTTTAATTGACGATTGACAATTAGAGATTGACAAAACTTAAAATAAAGGTGGGAAATGATGAGGGATGATTTTGAAGATTTTATTGATAGAATAAAGAAATATTTTAAATTAGATTCTGATATGTTTGATGTAGATTTTCTGTTTATCCCAGAATCTGAAATAAATTTAGGAAAAAAACCCAATGAGGAGAGGATAAAGGGCTTCAAAATATCATACCATTATGAGTCAGGAATGGACAAACCAGAAATAAAGATTGAAGGTGATCTTGAGAATAAAAACATTCGTGAATATTTAAAGAATATTGATTTATCCAAGGCACCGAAATTACAAGATTTATATAAATCACAATCTAAGACAGAAATTGATGCTAGCAATTTATCCTTAGAGACAGCACAGATTAAGGAACGAGATTTTGAGAGTCCGATTATAGAACCATATACGGAAATATGTGATAAGGAAGGATCTTCTGAAATATTAATTGAAATTCCAGGGATGGCTAGAGATAATGTTAATATTAGATTAGACGATGAAGGAAGAAAATTAATATTCACAGCGGAAAATAGAAAACGTACCTATTTGAAATCTATACCTTTACCTTTTAAATCTTCAGAAAGGAAATGTGAAATAGATGTAAATAATGGAATAGCAATAATAAGGGTAGAGGAAGCAAATAAATAATTTTTTTATGGTTATATTCGACATAGAAATAAAATCAAAATATAGGTGAAGATGAAAGAATGAGTGGAATAACTCGAGAATATAAGGGAAATGGGAGAAAAGTGAGAATAAAAGATGCTTATAAAGCTGATGCTGGAAGAGGTAGGATAAGAATTGATCCTGATTTGATTACTGATTTGAACCTTAAAACTGGAGATGTTATTGAAATTGCTCATCCTATGGCGGGAAAAAAAACTGCTGCGCTTTTATATCCTGGAAAAGATGAAGATAGAGGTACTAATACAATCCGAATAGACTCTTCATTACGAAGGAATTTAAGTGCATCTTTGGATGATATCGTGGAAATACAGAAAATTGATGCTAGTTTAGCCGATAGAATAACGTTTGCTGGAGTAGAGGAGTCGGTCATCTTGAGGAGATCTGAACAATTAGTTCGAATGTTAGAAAATCGTGTTATTACCAAGGGTGATATATTGAGTTTTAATGCAATGGGTAGAAGGATTGATTTTATAGTTGTTGATTTCTATCCTAAAGCTGCAGCTGTAAGGATTCATTTAGATACTAAAATTACGATATCTGAGAAGACTCACAAAGAATTAGAAGAATTAGAAAGTAGAAGAGTAACCTATGAAGATATTGGTGGTTTAGAAGAAGAAATTCAAAAAATTCGTGAAATGATTGAATTACCTATTAGACATCCTGAACTATTTAAACGCATAGGGATTGATCCCCCAAAAGGCGTTTTGCTTCATGGTCCGCCTGGTACAGGAAAAACCTTACTAGCGAGAGCAGTTGCCTATGAAACTGAAGCACATTTTATAACCATAAGCGGACCCGAGATTATGAGTAAATTTTATGGACAAAGTGAAGAGAATTTAAGAAAACTGTTTGAAGAAGCAAAAGATATGGCTCCATCAATAATCTTTATAGATGAACTTGATTCAATCGCACCCAAAAGAGGAGAAGTGACCGGAGAAGTAGAAAGAAGAGTTGTTGCTCAATTACTTTCATTATTAGATGGTTTAGAAGGAAGAGGGGAAATTATCGTTATCGGAGCAACAAATCGAGTAAATGATATTGACCCCGCTCTAAGACGTCCTGGTAGATTTGATAGAGAAATTGAAATAGGAGTTCCAGATACAGATGGTAGATATGAAATTTTATTGATTCACACCCGTGGTATGCCTCTACATGGTGATGTTGATCTACGTTCAATAGCAGAAAAAACACACGGTTTTGTTGGTGCGGATGTTGAAGCACTAGCAAAAGAAGCGGCAATGTTATCGATAAGAGAACTATTGCCAAAAATAGACTTAGATAAACAAATCCCACCTGAAATTCTTATTGATCTTCAAATCGATATGAGAAACTTTCAATCTGCCTTAAATAGTATAGAGCCTTCAGCTTTAAGAGAGGTACTAATAAGTCAGCCTACTGAAACTTGGGAAGATATTGGTGGTCTAGAAGAAGCTAAACAGCAGCTAAGAGAAATTATTGAATGGCCGCTAAAATATCCTGAATTATATACTCATTTAAGTTCAAAACCTCCAAATGGGATCTTATTATTTGGACCCCCTGGAACAGGAAAGACCTTATTAGCAAAAGCATTAGCTCATGAAAGTGAGGTAAATTTCATCTCTGTCAAAGGCCCTGAATTTCTTTCAAAATGGGTTGGTGAAAGTGAAAAAGCTGTTAGAGAAACATTTCGAAAGGCAAGAGCAGCATCACCTTGTATCATATTTTTTGATGAAATCGATGCTATAGCCGGAATGCGTGGAAGATTTGCCAGCTCTCAAGTAACCGAGCAAGTTGTATCACAATTATTAACAGAAATGGATGGTTTAGAAGGATTAAAAGATGTTATATTACTTGCAGCAACTAATAGATCTGATATGCTTGATCCTGCTCTTTTACGTTCAGGTAGGTTTGGAAGACATATAGATATACCAATGCCAGATAAAGATGCAAGAGTAGAGATATTTAAAATTCATCTTCGAAAAAAACCACTGGCTTCTGATATTGATATAAATCGGATGGCACAAGATCTAGAGGGCTATACTGGTGCTGACATTCAAGCAATATGTGAAGAAGCAACACTTCTAACCATTCGTAAGGCTGTATCAGATTCACAGATCAATACTAAAGATGCTGACTCTGTGAGAAATGTAAAAATATCTCATGAAGAGTTTGATGAGGCTATAGCAAAAGTATTAAAATCTGCTGATAAAGCGAAAAAATCTCATGAAATGTATTCAAAAGAACCTTCAGAAGAATTATATAGATAAAAAAACAATTGAAAATGAGCATAATAAGATAAAAAAAGAGGTGTAAACCTGTTGGAATTAGAAGAACAAAAAGGAAGGGATTCATTTCTTAGTTTGGATAATTTACTTGAAATATTAGGTAATCCGACTCGACGGATTATTCTCTCAAAGTTGGCAAAAGTTCCTCTTGGAGCGTCAGAGTTAGCAGCTTCATTTGGAAGAAAGATTTCAAGGCAGGCTATTCACTCTCAACTAAAAATGCTCTCAGATTATGGTATAATAGAAAGCTATGGTGAAGATCCACGAAATATTAAATACCGAATTAAAAGCAATCTCTCTCTTCGAATTAATGTGACCCCGGATTATTACAATATAAATTATAATGTAGCAAAAGTTGATGATTATAGAGTAAATTTAGAGCTCAGAAATACAGGACACCATGTTGATTATCAAAAGATCAAGAATACTAATCAAAAATTTAGATTTATCGGTGAGAAAATAAAAGAAATAGAGCAAAAAACAAGTATGTTAGAAAAAGAAAGAAATAGATTATTACATGATAAAGAGTGTTTTATTGTTGAGCTAAAAAACTTAATGGCTGAACAATATGAAGAGAATCTCAAGACAAAAGAACAACCCAATCTAGAAAAAGAAATCTTTTATACGCTGTTTTACAATCCTGCTAAATATTTTAAAAGAATAAATATTGATAAATTATTAGAGGATATGTTTTTCTCAGAGATGGGACCTATCCGGAGAGATATGACAAAAGTTACGATTCGACATTTGCTTAGAGATTTAACCAGTATGATGGATTTTCTAAAAGAAGATGAAGACGATTGGATTTTTGATATATAGCAAGAAAGTATATAGTGAGGTAATTAAAATAAATCTTGAAGACCTAAAGAAAGAAATGCCAGAAATTTTCGAAAGAGTGAAGAAAAATGTTCGAGATCTTACAGGACGACAAAGAGCGGGTCTTACTTTAGGTCTAATCGAAATGGGGATGTATAGAGGAGGGTTTATAGGTGGTATGCATTTTTCTCCAGGAACAGATATAGTAATGAATAAAACACCTTTAAAGATACTTCTTGAACAACAACCTTATGAAATTGTTTGGGCCTATACATATCATATTCTTTTACATGAATATATACATTCATTAGGAGTATTAAATGAACAACAGTGTAGGGAAATTACATTGAGGATAAGTGAGGATATATTTAAGGAAGCTGATCATCCTGCAGTTCTACTCGCGAGAAAGGGGATCGGAACATTTTTCCCTAACTTGAAGTTAATTTATGCTCCTCCAGATCTGAAACCTGATGGTATACCAATAGAATATATTTATGATTTTGATCGAGCAAGCTACGATTATTATTCATAATTTTAATGAAATTAATTTTAAATATTAATTGGTTTTGACATATTAAGGCAATTATTTAATGTACTTACTAACTTTTTGTGTGTAAAAGGTTTATCTAAAAAACCGACAGCCCCTTGAAGATAAACTTTTTCCTTTATAGTCCTGTCAGCGCTTGCGAAAATAATCTTTGAGCTTTTATCAATTTCTAA
Organism: Promethearchaeota archaeon; assembly: GCA_048940605.1. Taxonomy (GTDB): domain Archaea; phylum Asgardarchaeota; class Lokiarchaeia; order Sigyniarchaeales; family SOKP01; genus Loki-b32. Next base: position 6,227 of record JBHLOJ010000019.1, on the reverse strand, counting down.
GATCGCTTTTAACGCATCAATTCCATCCTTTATAGGCATTCGATAATCTAAAATAATGATATCCGGTTTATCATTAAAATTTTTAAACATCTCAATTGCTTCATCACCGTTATTAGCAA
>JBHLOJ010000019.1:0-6008 GCA_048940605.1 Promethearchaeota archaeon | reverse complement strand
CCTGACATCTCAAGAAGTAGCTCGTACAACCTTTGAAGATCTCTGTCATCCTCAGCGATAAAAATTTTTGTTATTTATAACGCCTCCAATGCCATAAAAAATCTATTAAATCCATAAAACTAGGCTTTTCTGCTTCTACACTCAACCAAAACTTATTTATAATACTATTTCAAAATAAATTCTTTATGCAAATCAAGTATAGAAAATGTTCATATTTATTATTAACGGAATACAAAAATGTGATTTATTATCACATTTGTATTCAACAGATGATTATAATAATCTTTATTATCCGTTAAGATTATTAGATATAGTTGAAATAATTAGAATTCAGCTTTTATAAGGTATTAGGATTAGAGAATTTAACAATATGATAACTTTTTTAAATTGACTCATTATTCATTCTTCATAGTTATCTTCTATTTAATATTAAATATTTAAAAAATAAAAAGAATTATAGGAAAAGAATTTGGTAATTTATGTTATTATTATTCAAACATGTATTTATTTAAATAGAAAATATTCAAAAAATATCCGATATTAATTAATTAGCTTAAATTTGACTCAGCTGTACGAAGATTTAAATAAACTTTATTTTACTCATATTATGTCAACAACATTATTCTTTTTTCAATTTTGTACTTATTGTATACCTAATATAAGGGTTTTAAGTGCCTGCAAGAATTAAGAAATTAACAAACAAATTAGAACAGGAATTAGAAGAATCTGAAGAAAAGTTAAGATTTATCACTCAACAATCCATTCTAGGTATTGGAATTCTTCAAGATAATGTTCTTAAGTTCATTAACGAAGGAGCATCTAAGATAAATGAATATTCCATTCAAGAAATGAAAAAATGGACGATTAATGATATTGCTGATATTATACATCCTGATGATTCGTCTTTCGCTATAGAACAAGCAAAAAGAAAACAAGTAGGAAAAAATGATGTAGTAAATAATTATGAATATAGAATTATAACCAAATCAGGAAATGTGAAATGGATTGATCAATATTCTAAAACAATACTTTTTGAAGGAAAACCTGCCGATTTAAGTATCTGGATTGATATAACTGAAAAAAAGAAAGCTGAACTTGAAATTCAAAATGCTCAAGTAGAATTAAATACAATCTTCAATGCAGCAGGCAATGGAATGCGGGTAATAGATAATAATTTCAATGTCATTCGGTTTAATCAGGCATTTTCAGAACTCACAGGTCTTACTATAAATGAATTAGAGGGACTTAAATGTTATGATCAGTTCCCACATCCAAAATGCCATACTCAAGAATGTACATTAAAACGTATTTTAGATGGTGAAGAATATATTGATATTGAAGTAATTAAGGAGCGTACAGATGGAACCAAAATCACATGTATGCTTGTAGCTACGCCTTATCAGAATGTTAACGGTGAAATTCTTGGTGTTATAGAGGTTTTTAAGGATATCACTGAGCATAAAAAAGCAGAGCAGAAACTGAAAGAATCTATAGATAAGTTTAAAGCATCGTTTATGCACATTCCCATTCCTACATATTTATGGAAAAAAGTTAATAATGATTTAATTTTAGTTGATTATAACGAAGCTGCATATAAACTGACTGATGGAGGAGTGAAGAATTATTTAAAAATTAAAGCAACTGAATTATATGGAGATAATCCAGCTATTCTAAAAGATTTAAATAGGTGTATACATGAAAAAATTGTAATTTCTAAAGAAATGAAGTATATACTCCATACTACTCAAAAAGAAAAAATGCTAGAGGTAACTTATGCTTTTGTACCCCCAGATTTAGTATTAGTCCATACAAAGGATATAACTGAGCATAAAAAAACAGAAGAATTATTGATACAAAATGAAAAATTTCTTTCAAATGTTTTTTCTAGTATTCAAGATGGTATCTGTATAATAGATAAGGATTATAACATAATCAAGATAAATCCTACAATGGAACAATGGTATCCCCATATGAGGCCAATTCAGGGTAAAAAATGTTATCAAGTTTATCAACATAGGAAAAAACCATGTGAAGATTGCCTTTGTGCTAAAATTTATGAAACCTATGAGCCTATTGTAAAAACTATATTAAGAAAAGGAAGTGAAAAAGAAATTCTTGGAATTTTAGAAGTCTATACCTTTCCTTTATTCGATCAGGAAACAGGAATTGTAAATGGTGTAATTGAATATCTTCGTGATGTCACAAAACATACACTAGCAGAGCAAAAATTGAAAGAATCGGAGGAAAAATATCGTAGTATATTAGAAAATATTAAAGAAGGGTATTTTGAAACCGATTTAAAAGGTAATTTTTCATTTTGTAATAATGCTTTCTTTAATATTATAAAATTCAATAAAGAAGAAATCATTGGGAACAATTATTCTTATTTTATCAATGAAGAATATATAGATAATGTATATCAAATGTTTAACAATGTTTATAAAACCACGAATCCTCAAACTAATATAAAATTTGAGACAAAATCTTTGAATGGAGGACCTAGATTTGTCGAAACTTCAGCATATCTTAGATTTGATTCAAAAGGTAATAAAGTAGGTTTCTACGGGTTAATTAGAGATATAACAGAGAAAATGAATGCTGAAAGAATGATTAAACAAGAAATAAATAAATTAAAAGAACTTGATCAAATTAAAACTGATTTTATTGATAGAATATCACATGAGTTGAAAACTCCGTTAGTTTCAATATTGAGTGCGTCTCAACTTTTATTAGAATCATCTAGAAACAGAATTGATAATAAATCTGAAACTCTGATAAAAATAATAAATGATGGAGGAAGACGATTACAATTTTTAATTGATAATTTGTTAGATGTTTCTCGTATTGAATCTAATGAATTAAAATTAATAAGAAAAAGGGATAATATTGTAAAAGTAATCTTGGAATGCATTGCTGAGTTAAGATATGTAGCAGATCAAAGAAATTTAAAAGTAATTCACGAACTCTACGGGGATTATTTTATAGAAATTGACCCTCTTAGGATAAGACAGGTGATCATAAATCTTTTATTGAATGCAATAAAAAATACTCCCCCTTTTGGTTTAATCTTAGTAAATTTAGAAAAACAGGAAAATTTCATCGATATCAAAATAACAGATACAGGCGTAGGATTTACCAAAGAAGAAATGAGCAAAATTTTTAAAAAGTTTGGAAAGATCGAAAGGTATGGTAAAGGATTGGATCTAGATACTGAAGGATCGGGATTAGGATTATATATATCAAAAGAAATTATAGATGCACATAACGGGGCAATTTGGGTTGAATCTAATGGAAGAAATAAAGGTTCGGTTTTTACTATTAGGTTACCAGCTAAAGCATTAGAATTTACAAATTAACAGGCCAATCAATTAATTAAATATAATCAAATAAAATGTTAAATTTTGGAAATTTAAAAGGTTTTAAAAAGTATCCTTCTGCACCTGTTTCATTTATTTTTCTACTTACTTCTGATTCAGGCATTGCTGTTATATAAAAAATGGGTATGTCTTTTAATCTTTCAGTAGATTTAATTTTTTTACAAATATCATAACCATTTATATCTGGTAAAATTATATCTAGTAAAATTATCTTTGGAATGAATTTATTTAATTCCTCTAAACCCTTAATCCCGGTAGATACTCCTTTGCATGAATAACCTTGAGGCTCAAAAAAATTTGTTAAAACGGTAATTGTCCCAAAATCATCTTCAATTATTAAAATATCATATTGAGAAATTTCAGATATTGAATTACTAAGAAGTTCATCTATCTTTTTTTCCAGAAGTAAGCTTTGAGAATAAATTTCTTTTATCTTTAATAAAACAGCTGGTTTCAAATCTTGCGATTCATTTTCAAAAATTAATTGCGAAAAACCCTCTATTACAGTTAATGGTTCTTTTAAATCATGCGAGACTTTAGAACTATTGCTTAATAAATAATGTCTTGAATGGTAATCAATATAAAAATTAACCGCTTTTCTAATTAACTTAGAAATGGTAGGAAAATTATTATCATCAGCAAATTTTTCCCATTTAAATTTAGTTTTCTCAGAAACTAAAATGCCTATTCCTTTTTTATTTTTACCATAAATTTCTTCTCCTCTTTTCCATTTTTCAAACCCCTTTGTTATACCTCCACGCCAAATTGCCTTTTTACCTGTTTCTATTTCATAATTCTTCATTTCCTGTATTTCTTTATCTTTAAATGCTTTATTTTGAATAGTGATTCCACCCAATGTGATCCAATTTAAGATACTTCTTATTCTGAATATTATCTAAAATTAATAAATTAGTCTGATTTTATTATAAAAAATATTTGAATAATTATATATTATTTACTCTTAAAAATAATTATCTTTCTAATTTTTATAAAATTCTCCATCTCAGACTATAATTTTTAAAGAATTGATTCATATTATTTTTCAAATAGATCTTTTATTTCTATAGAAGTTTCTTTTAATAATTTAATTCTAGTTAATTCCAGCTCATCTTGAGGTATTATATATTTAGCTTTTAAAAAATTAATCTTATTATTTAGGTTATCAAATATGCTAACAGTTTTATCTTCTGTATTTAGTTCATAAAATTCCTTTTTAGCACTTTTTAAAATTTTTTTAATAATTTTTCTGCTTATGATTTGTCTTGGATTCACAACTTTTGAATTAGAACCATCATAATGAGCTAAAAGTATAAAATTTCTTTCATAATGTTTTATATCGATATTTTTAAGAATAAATTCTCCATTAATTGAAGAAATTTTAAAATACTCTAATTCATGTAATTTAAGGGTTTCAACAGCTCTTAATATAACAGTACATATTAATGAAAACATTGCCCCTATGGCAATCGAATCTAAATGAGTATTAGAATATTCTGAGACTAGCATTCCTTTCCCATCTATTAAAAAACAAGAATTAAAGTTTCCTTTTTGTGTTAATTCTATCATTATATTTTGTAATATAATCCCTTTTCCTCTTCTTTTCTCTTTTACACGATCAGAAATTTCTTTTAAGGCTACATCCTCTTTAATAATGCTATTAGTATCTAATGTATTCTTATTCGTTTGTATATTTGATTTTCCAATTTCATATTCTAATTTATTCCTTTCAAACTCTAATTTATTTTTCTCTAGTTCAAATCTAAATTTTTCTAAACTTTTCTCAGAATTTTTTAAATTTTTATCCCTTTGCTCCAACTCAACTTTTTTTTCCTCGATTTGATTGGTTAATTCAATAATTTTTTCCCTAGCTTCTTTTAACTTATTCATATGGTCTGAAATTTCTTCATTCCTCTCATCTACTAAGTACATTTTTTCTTCGTACTCTTTTATAGAATCTTCGTATTCTATTTTCTTTTTTACTAATTCCGAGCTTTTCTTCTCATATTCTTCTATTTTTTCTTCTAACTTTTGATATTTTTGATTGTATTCTTCAACTTTTTCTTCTAACTCTTTCAACTTTTTTTCATAAATTAATTTGAAATTATCTTCTTTTTTTAAATTATCACCGGAGTACTCAATTATATTACTTATTTGGTTATCCGAGAAATTTTCATTGGGTTTACTATATTTCTCTTTTTTTAATGGTTCAATTAATTTATTTGATAATTTATTATTTATCTGTGTTTCATTCTTTATACTACTCGAAAATGGTGAATTTTTATTATGCTCACTGTTTTCTCTTCTTGATTCATTAAAAATTTCAAAAAAAGGGGCACTTGCATTCAAATCTGAACCGTCTTCTTTATCAAAATTGTGATTTGCTTTTAAAATATAATTTTTGTTGTCCTTTTTTGTATTTTCATTCATATCTTTTTTGAATTCGTCTTGATCGGAATAAACATTATTTTCATTTTTCATTATAGGTTACCCTTTTAAAAATGTTCTTAATAAGTAAATTAATATAACATAATTTTATGTTAGGGAACCAATACTCTTGAAAAGTTCCCTAGAAACATCTGTTTCGATAACAGATTTTATTTTTTTAATAATTTTGTTTATTTCGAAGTGAAT
>JBHLOJ010000135.1:4261-7659 GCA_048940605.1 Promethearchaeota archaeon | reverse complement strand
TTCATCTTTAAGGTCAATATTATAAAGTTTTTTGTATCTAATCAATTCCGAATTCTCTCTTATTGTCGTTTCTTCTAATTTTCTCTTATAAGACTCTTTATCTCTTTGAGCTATTCTCTCAACTCGTGTCTCTAATGGACAAATTAACAAAATTTTAAAATCCGCGATAGATTCCAGAATATAAGCACTTAGTTGACTGTCAATAATTACATCCCCTTTTTGAGCGATTTCAATGATTTTCTGATCCAATTTTTTATCAATGTCAGGATTTTTTTCTACATATTCTGTAAATTCTTCCAGAGTAAAATTCATTTCTTTTGCAAGATCTCTGAAAGCTTGTCCGGTACTATAATACTTGATTCCTAACTCCTCTGCTAGTAATTTTCCTATTGTACTTTTTCCAGTTCCATGAAGTCCAGATATAGTTAAGATCATTCTTATTCTAAATTGAGAATTTGATTAAATTTCTATTCATTTAATGAAATTTAAATAGCTAAATAAAGGAATGTGATTAAATGAAATTAAAATTATTGGTTCCAAACTGCTTCTTTAATTATTGTTTGAAAGCATTTAGCACAATACCTTCCACTTTCCATTCTATTTGCTCTTCTTGCAGTTTTTTCAGTCTTTTTCATTTCAGAGGGTCGTAATCGCGGAATAGATTGGAGAGGTTTCTTACAAATAGCACAGTGTGCTCTTTTGGGCTTTCTTCTCCAATAGTGAGAAACATTTTGATTTCCTGGGGTTTTTACATTCTTCCTAGCTTGAGCTTTAGATCGTAATCCTGGTCGTGGAATAATGATTACCTTATTTCTTTAGTTTTAGCGCGGTACGAATAAAGCTAATATTATTTTAAAGTATAGAAAGAATATTAATTTTATTATTTTAATTAGGCTTTTAGATTTAGTTTGTTTTGGAATTCTAAATAAATTTGATATATCTCATCCACGATTTCCTCGATAAATCTGTTAGCTTTGTCTATGTCAATAGATTTAGTTAGAACATACTTGTGGATTTTTTTAACTTTTATGATAAGATTTTCCATTCCTGGAAATTTCTTTAAACTTTGCTTTAGATCTAAAAATAAGTTATCAATAAGTTCAATCTCTTGAAGTCCTTTGAGCTTGAGAGCATCCATTAACGTAATAAAAGCAGATGTTATTTCTAAAGTGATTGCTGGTAGTTCTAATACAGTTGAGGTTAAATCTTTTGAGAATCGAGATTGTTCTATTCCACCTTTTTCAGAAGAGATGTTAGGAAACTCTAATGCTGACATTTGATTAAGTATATCAATTGTAGTAAAATATTGGTCGGTAAAATTCATTTTCTTAAGGAGCGTTGAAAGATCAATATCGTTTTCATCTAAATAAATGTTAAATTTTAATAATTCGTTAATCGTATTTTTAACTTTTTTATGGAAGAAATATTCTTTAATGGTTCCATTTTTATATTTTTCATATGCATTTAAAATAGTATTAACTAAAGCATATAATTCAGATTCGATATCGGATTCCTTTCTTGACCTAAAATTGTTTTCTTCTCCCATTTTATTTATTGTGAATGAAATTTATAAATTTTTGAATATTAGTTAAAATCCTTAACCTAAAAATGTAGGACGCAAGAAATAGTACAAGATTGCTACAACAACACCAATAATAATAGTTGGAATTAATACACGAGTGGTAGAAGAATTGCTTAATTCTCTAATTGATAAGGTCATCAAAATAGGCACCCAGATAGCGATAGTGAAAGCATCAAGTACGTCTAGAATTGCCCAAGTTCCAGATGAAAACATTTGATGAAATACAGCTGTCCAATACGTTGCCAACTCGGCTTCAGTTAAAGTCTCAAGATCCTCATCAGGAACACTAACAGTTGGAAATCCAGCAAAAACTATTAATATTTTAATTGCATTAATGAGTAAAAAGGGAGCAAAAGCACACAACATCATCGAAAATTTATAAGCTCCTTCTAATTGTAGCATAGTACCTCCTTTATAAATACTAAACGGGCTTATCTCTGCTTCTTTATATTTTTCTTGGGTTTCTTTTAACCCTCCAAAGCGAGTTTCTAATCTTTCAGTAAATCCTACTGCAACATTCGCTCCTTTCGTAAATAACCAAATCAAAATGGCAAAAAAGATTAACTGACTTATGAATCCAAATAAAAAAAAGACTGCAAAGAAGCTCAAATGTATTAAAAACCGGGCTAATGTATAAGTACCTAATCCTTCGAAATCAAAATGAGAAAAAAAAGCCAAGCCCATAAGTCCATAGAGTAAAGAACTAAAGAATAATATCAACCACCCTGGTGCTTTACTTCTTTTATGGTTGATGTCCCAGAAAGCTTTATTTGCAGAGGTAAAGAGATAAAGGATTTTCAAATACCATGGATATGGGGATATCCATTCTGCTTCAATTCTTCGAAAAAAACTTACTTTTTCGATTTTCTCAATTTTTAATCGAAAACCACAGAAATTACAGGCAAAACTATCAGCAGTATTCTCGTTTCCGCATCTAGGACAACGCTGATAAGCTATTGTTTGAGTTTGAGACATTCTTTTTACAACATTCTATAATTTTTTATAATAAACATATAATAAATTATTCTTATAAAAATTTCTTTGAAATTTCAATTATATTCGTAATCACTATTGAGTCTATCTAACGGTTCTTAAGTATTTATCACTATATCATCAAATTAACATATATAATATCAGTTTCTCAAGGATATTCTATAATATAATAATTATTTTCTTTGGTAATATTGTAATTGCGAGGTGTAAATAATTTAACTAATTCTAGATTGGTTTGTGTATGACTTGTTATTTGCTGTACTTTGATTTTTGAAGGTTTCTTAACATAGGCCATTAACGGAATTAATTGATCACTTAGAAAATTATCAACTGGAATACCATCTTTAATGTATTTGGTTATTTCATTAGCTGCTAGTTTTCCTAAATCTTCAGATCTTATATTTCTTTCTCCTAATATTGTTCCTGTTGAAATTATTGCTCCCGTGTCTGATTGAGCCCATAATGAAAGCCCTACTCCTGGACTTGTTGAATCCACCCAAACAAATTCTATATTAGTTTCAATTTTTAGATTTCTTTTTAATTGTTGCTGGATGGATTTTCTTATTCTTGTTCCAATATTGTCTCTATTTCGCATTAGCTGCTTAGTAATAATGATTTCCCCTTGTATTAAATCTATGTTTCCTAATTCAGTCAAGTTAATTGGTTTAAGGTCTTTTTTTGAAGGAATAATATTACATAATATACGAGCTCCACCTTTAGGATAAAAACCATGTTTTTGGATTTCTATATTTATTTTTAGTCCAGATCTCTTGAAAATCTTATAAGTCACTTCCCGAAGGTAGTTAAGACTTGGTGCCCATTT
>JBHLOJ010000135.1:0-4161 GCA_048940605.1 Promethearchaeota archaeon | reverse complement strand
GCCCCTCCTCCTTCCCCAAAAGAGCCATCAATTTCTAAGAGATTATTTTCTTTCATACACCATCAGCTTTACCAGAGAGAGAAATTAAGCGATTTATTCCATCAAATTTTTCAATTAGTTCAGTGACTTCTTTAGGTACTAAAGGTTTCCAAGATTTATCATTTTTAATGATTAACCTTCTAATTTTACTTGCATTAAATTTATTTTTAAAAATTGTGATTTTTTGCTCTACTCTAAAACCTTTATTTTGGAATAGTATCCTTATCCAATCACTATTGGAAAAAACAGCATCGAATTCTCCAACAATAGAAACAACATGTTCTACCCATTTACTTGCATTAAAGATATCAGGGATATAATATATATTGTATCTATTAGAGGAGATATTTCGCTTCTTCAAAGCCGCATTCAAAAATTCTTTTCTTTCTGTATTTGTAAAAGGGTCATTAATGGTATTTGATAATTGAGAGCTGCCAATCCCAATTTTTACTTTTTTATATGATTTTAAAATATTCCTTAGAACATATATATGTCCATGATGTAGTGGTTGAAATCTTCCTATAAATAAAGCAGTGTCATTTCTTTGAGAAGTTTTCAGTTCCACTTCATTTTTAAAAAGAGAGTTAATATCAGAGTTTAAGATTTTTCTCCAGATTTTTCTGCTATGATCAACTGATTTCTCATTTTTTAATAAATTATCAAGTTCTGCTTTATTATAAAATCTACTCCCTTTAATGTCCAACTCATACGGATCAGGATATAAAGGTATTCCATAATTAACTAAACCAAAAAAAACATATGCGATTTCTTTTGTTTTATTATCTTCTTTATCATTTAACTCATAAAATCTAACCTTTTGGATAGCGTTTGATGGAATTCCAAACTCTTCTTCTAGTTCTCTCAGGGCATCTTGTTTAATTTTAGCAAGACTAAGATTTTTAGCCCAGAGAACATGACCAGAAGAAGAATCTGTGAAGTATTCTGGATAAGAACTTTTGTTTTTACTTCTTTTTTGAACTAAATATTTAATCTCCCCGTTAGGAGACTTTGACATTATAAAAAATCGTGTAATCAAGTGACTAATTTTTTTCTCATGTGCTTCTTTTCTTTCAATAGGATACAAATATTTAGAAATTTGGCCAGATTGTAAAAATTTTATATGATCATCGTTAATACAAGCCAAATTTTCATTTTTCATTTTTGATCATTCCCCTTATACTTGTATAGTAATAAGATCTCCTGGTTTAAAACCGATTTTTCCTGATGCACTCCCTTGATTGATTGAAATTTCAAGAAATCCTGTAGAACCAACAAGAAATAATAATGAATCAATATGCACACTTGAAAAATGAGAAGTAAATATCCCTTCATATTTATTACTGTTATATAATAAAATAATTTTCATGCCATCTTTTAAAGATAGATCTAAATCCTCAATTTTATTCCCAACCATTTGAATGGCTGTAGTTCCGTTTCCAAAAGAATCTATATATTGTATCGAACTAGTAATACTTCTATTTCCGAAATCTATTTTATTAGTTATTATTTTTCTAACAATTTTATTAAAATTAAATATTGGTCCAAGATCACTCAGAGGAAAGCTTTTATATTTCGTGATATAAGCTCCTATAGGTGCCATAATATCTCTTCCATGAAATGTGGACGATACTGGTTGCCTATAATATTCTTCATTTTGAATACTAACACATTCTGATATTTCAGATATATCAAATACATTCGAAAAAATCCCATTATTAGGACCAATAAAAATGTAATCTGATTTGGTTTTTAAGGCTAATATTTCCCTCGATCCACCAACTCCGGGATCAACCACAATTATAAAGATACTTCCCTTAGGAAAGAATTTGTACGTAGTTTTTAATATATAAGATGCCTCGATTATTGAATAAGGAGTAATATTATGTGCGATATCAATAATTTTTACAAGAGGATTAATGTTCATAATAATTGCTTTCATAGCAGCAACATAATGGTGGCCTTTAGGTCCAAAATCAGTTATTAATGCTATAATTCTTTCCATTTTTTTAAAGAGGGTGGATGAATTCTTCTTAATAGAATTTTTAATACAATTTTATGAACACATCAAGAAATTCTCATAGAAAAAATTTATGAAAATTACTCTTTCTTATATTTCTGATCTATTTTATAAAAGTCTTCTAGAGCTTTAGATTTTAACCTTAATTCCTCTTCTTTATCGAATTGAACTAATTTTTTTGATATTTCACTCGCTTTTCTGTAAGAAGTATATGCTGTATGAAAATCTTCATTTCTTAACGCGTTTCGTGCTTCTTGAACTAATCTTTCTCTTTCTTTTGAAAATTCTGGAATTTGTTGAGAAAAATCTCCTTTTTCTTTTAATGAAGCAGCAATATCCATAAGATATAATTCTTCTGCTATTTCTGCTGCTTTCAGATATGATTTTGCTGCTTTTTCATATTCTAAAGATTTTAATGCAGATTCAGCTGTTTTATAAAAATCAGATATTTTAGTATGTTCACCATTCTCAATTTTTTCGACAAGTTGTTGCGCAATCTTTCTTTCTTTTTTATCCCCACTTAACATAAATTTAGTTATATCTATAATGTTAATCTTCAGTACTTCAGGTTGGAGAATATCAATCAAAGGTTCTAAATGTTCAAAATAAATATCTTTTAGTATAGATTCAAATTCTTCCTGAGTTTTATTTAAGATATTAAGACTTGGCATCTCTAGCGCTTCAACCGCTTCTTTAAGAGAAGAACGAAACTTTTCTGGTTTATCTTCTTCAGACATTAACAAGCCTATTATAATTCCAGAAGCTCTTCTTACTAACTTTCCTTTTGTTTTATGAATATAAGAAAAAATTCGATCTTCTTTTAATTTTAGTAAATTATAGTCATTTTTTGAATGATCAAGATTTAATCTTAAAAATAAATCATTAGTGATTTCAAAACGCGATTTTCCTTCTTTAAAATAATACCCCAATACTTTATAATCTGAATCTGTTGGAAGTAATACTACAAAACAGCCAGTTGGCATCTTAAATTATGCACCTCTTAATTATATAAATATAAAATGAGTTATGATAAAAAAATTCTTGTAGTTTAGGATTGACTAGTACTAATTATTCTATTGGTTTCTTCTCTAATACTTTGGATAATATTTAGTAATTGAGCAAAATAAAGATTATCAGTGACCGCTTTTGATGCTTGTTTTATTGTATCAATAGCTTTCTTCTCTTCTTCTGTAATCGCTTCAATCGATTTTTTATCCCAAAGTTCTTTTATCTTATCATTAAAATCTTCAGATAATTCTTTTAGGCTATTACTTGATTGAATTCTAAATTGTTTTAAAACTTCTACGATGAGTCTAATATTTTCAGTCATTGATACTGTTTGTTCAGAGAAACTTTGACTCATTTGGCTAATCGCACCACTCATTTGGTTGATTTGAGCAATTGTTCCATCTAATGAACTCATAATCTGATTAATTTTTTGAATCATCTCATCTAATAATTGTTCTGCCAATTTTATTTCACCTACACAATTTTTATATAAATTTTTATTCTACTATTTCTTCTTCCTTAAGAGATTCTTTTAGGCTTTTTACAGAATCGATAGCTTCCGATAATAATAGATTCACAGTATCTTGATTAAGAATTCCCTCAGAAAGATTAGAAAAATCTTCAAGCTTTTTAATTAAATTTTTAAGAGCATCTAACCCCAAACCTTCTTGTATTATTTTTAATTCTCTTGTTGTCTCGCTTCCTATTTCCTTCACTGCATCAATGTGTTTAGTCTGAGTAAGATTAATTTCATTAGAAAATTCTTCTAATTTTTCTGTTAGCTTTGATATTTTATTTTCAATATTGTGATTTAGGGCATTGAGAGATTCGTTGAGCTGTTGTATCGAAGCACCTAACTGAGCAATCCTTTTATATATATTTTGAAGAAGATCGGTTAACATCTCAGCCATGGAAAATCAACTTTTCATTTTTATTTTTGGTGATTTACTAAAGTCTCTTTTTATAACTTCAATTATAAATATAACAGATTACATCAATAAAAAAATATTGAATAAGAAAATATTTATCTTTTTTCTTATTTAACTAGAATATAAACACGAGTTAGATTAAAAGCCATCGAATGAATTTATAATATA
>JBHLOJ010000134.1:0-7716 GCA_048940605.1 Promethearchaeota archaeon | reverse complement strand
ATTGCTTTCATGATCTCACCTTTATCTCGATAGATTGATGCAAGCTCCCTCCAAATATGCTTATTTTTTGGGTTGATTTCAAGAGAATTTAAATAAGCTTCTATAGCGTTATCGTATTTTCCTAATTTTCGATAGTTGTATCCAAGGTTGCTAAACAAAACAGCATCATTCGGTTCAATATCAATGGCATGTCTAATCGCTTCAATAGCTTTATCATATTTTGCCTTCTGATGGTAAATATCACTTAAATTACTCCAAACTAATGAATTTGATTCATCAATTTCTAAAAAAGATTTAAAAGCGTTCTCTGCTTCATCAAATTCCCCTTTTTCTATATAACTTACGCCAAGATGATACCAGGCATATTTATTTTTAGGATAAACTTCTATAGTGTTCCTGCATTCGTCTGTAGCATCATTAAATTCACCCTTTTCTAGATACGTTTGCCCAATTTTATACCATCTTAGATTTAATAATGAATTTTCGGAAAAATCATTATCATCTAGATCCAAAAATTCGAGTTCTTTTAGATTTTCAATTGACTCAGGAACAGATTTGATACGATTACAATACAAATTTAAATACCTGAGAGATCTCAAATTTCCTATACATTCAGGAAGATATTCAATAGAAGATTCAGGTAATTCTAATTCTTCAAGAAATTTTAATGTGCAAATATGCTCAGGAAATATCCCGATTTTAAAGCTTTCATTTTTAATATAAATACCCACAACATTTCCATTCTCATTTAATTTATAATTTAAGGCGAGATTCCATTGAGTGACATCATCTTCTTGCTCTACCTTTTCTAATTTCTCACCTAAGAATAGTTCTAATAATGCTAATATGTTTGCGTCAGATGATATTACACCTTCATTTACATATTTCTTAGAAATTTGTTTACTTGCAAATTGAAATGACCAATTAGGTGTTTTAGTAACAGTATTTCCATTTAAATTCAGATCTTTCAGATTCAATAAGTTTTGAAGAGAAATGGGTAAAGATTTTAACTTAAGATTTGATAAATTCAAATATTCTAATTCTGATAAAAATCCGATTGATTCTGGTAATTCATTAAATTCCCAACGACTAAGATCTAATGCCTGAATATGGTAATCTCTAACAACGTAATTAAAATAAGAATTATTTCTTAATACGTCAATATCATTTGTCTCGAATTTTTTAAAATAACCAGCTTTAATATCAAGCTCCTTTTCCACGTTGACTTGAGTAGCTTCCAAATCTATGAAAAATTGACATTCTTCAATACTAATATTATACAGATTTTTATATTTTTCAATAAGATAAGACTGTAAAATCGTAGATATTTCAGTTTTTTGAGTCTTTAAGAGATTATAAAATTGGGTTAGTAATAAAGCAGAAGATTCTCTTTGTATTTGATTTTTTAAGAGAATTTCAGATTTTTCTGGAAAATTGACAAATAATATTTTCACAATTACTAATTTTGTTAATACTTTTTGACTACTTTTTAATAAACTAGAGATAATATTGAAAGCATTACTGAATCTTATATTCAAATCACTTAATATCCTTTTACAGTCAAAAATGGTTTTGTCTATCTTACTTTCTTGTATATAATATATTAATTGTTGGATCCCCTTTTCAATACTAATCTTATTGCTTAATATCTCTTTGTAAATTACTTCTGGAGTCTTCAAATCACGTAAAAAAAATTATATAAATCTTATTTAATCTTTAACCATATTTAATAAGTAAATTTTACTCATTAAGAACAAGATAATAATTTAAAAATTTCAAGAATAATTATAATTAGAATAACAATAACCTCGATACGAGATAGGAATGAATTTAGAAGAGCGAAAAAAAATACTTGCAAATTATAAACATATTTTTGACAATGAAATTAAATACTATAGCAAAGATATAATTGGGGCTACTAGTGACTATGATTTAGAGAGTGAAAGCTTCTTTCGAAAGGCAAATTTAGAATTCAAAGAAAAAATAGGTAAGGTTAAAAATAAAAAAGTATTAGATATTGGGTGTGGGATAGGGTTACTTTCTTTCTATTTAGCCAGGAGAGGTGCGAATGTTATAGGGATAGATCTTTCAAAGAATATAATAAATTTCTGCAAGAATGAAGCTAAAAAGAAAGAATTAAACATTGATTTCCGAGAAATGAATGCTCAAATTCCAGATTTTGAAGATGAATCGTTTGATATTATTGTAGGTTCTAGAGTAGTACATCATATCCCAAATATTGAGTTATTTTTTAAAGAATGTAAGAGATTACTTAAAAAAAAAGGATATATTGTTTTTATTGAGCCACTAAAGAAAAATTTAATTGTAGAACTAAACAGAAAGATATTTGCCCCACAGAAAAGAACAAGGCATGAACACCCACTCTATATTTCAGACATATTACAATCCAAATCTGTGTTTGGAAACATTGAACACAAGGAGTACTTTCTTTTATCCCCTATTGCTATGTTTTTTAGAGATTTTGTAAAAAACGCAATCCTTTTCAAGGCTATATATAAAGTACTTAATATTGTTGAAACTCCACTAACTAGAATAAAATTTTTAAAACGATATTGCTGGCAAACAGTTTTTAAGAGTATTAAAGTCTAGAATTCGGCTTTCTCTTCCTTTCCTGATATATCAGTTATATCTAATCTCAACATTCCTGTGTTTTCATATGCATCAGCATTTTGAAAAAATTTATTTTTAATTGTATTGGGATTATTTTCTAACTGATTTAATAACACATCAAATCCCTTCTTTTTCTCCTGTAGATCTTCTACAATAACCATCTTACCTCGAAATATAACTGAACGATAAAGCTGACCACATCCATTCTCATAACCTTTATCTTCAATAACAGTACCACATACGAAAGGATTAGATTTTATGAAATCAATTTTTTGGCCTTCTTTAGCACAATGAAAATATAGAGCGTTTTTAGTTTCATCATAACCATAATTTAAAGTTACTAAGTATGCTTCATTTTCTTTGCACATTGAAATAATTGTATATTTTCCACTTTTTAATATTGATATTATGTCATCTTTTACAGAGATTTCTTTTTCTACTCTTTTCATATGATATTTTGGCATATTGATCTACCTTAAATTCAGCATTCTTCTAGATGCAATAAATAAGTTTTATACAAACATTATTTTTATCTTAATTTAATTATTATATTTAATCAATGGTATATGAAGACTGGCACACTCATAATGAGGGGTGCAAACATGCAACAGGAAAAATCGAGGATTATGTCAAAGCTGCGATTAAATTCAAATTACGAACAATAGGTCTTAGTGATCATTTTCCTTATGAATTCTTAGAAGATATTGAAAGAATTCCTTATGAAGAGTATGCAATTACATTACCTGAAATTGAAAGTTATTTAAAAACCTCAGAAGAATTAAGAGATAAATATAAAGAAGATATCAAAATCAGGATTGGTTTTGAAATAGACTATTTTAAAAACCAGGAATCTGCATTAAGCACCCATATAACACCTATTAAAAAAAGATTAGATTTTATCTTAGGTTCAATCCATATTTTAAACTTTTTCAATGGTAAAGGTGCCTGGGGTTTTGATGATTCCCGATTTCGAAAAGATTATGATTATTATGGAGCGGATAAAGTCTATATATTTTATTATCAATCTTTACAAAAAATGATAAGTTCAGATGGATTCGACTTCGACATTCTCGCTCATTTCGATTTACCAAAAAAGTTCAATGACATCCCAATGAATAAAGAAATAGTTGATAATGAAATGATGAAAACCCTAGAACTCATTAAGAAAAGAGACATTACCATGGAAATCAATACCGGTGGCTTAAGAAAAGACTGTAAAGAACAGTATCCAAGTAAAAAAATAATAGAAGAGATGTATTCTCTTGACATCCCTGTATTATTGGGATCAGATGCTCATAAACCTGAAGAAGTTGGTTGGAAATTTGAAAAACTAATAAAACTGTTGAAAAAAATTGGATTTAAACAATTAGTACATTTTGATAGAAGAAAAAGAAATTTTATTGAAATTTAATATCATAACAGTCATGATTAATCATGAAAGTAAAGAAGAGTGATAAATGCGAAATTTGTGGTAATAATTTAGTCTACGTAACAAATCCGAAAGATTTTAAGAACCTAAAATGTGAATTCTGTCGAAATGAGTTTAACACTAATGTTTATTGCGTAGAGGGACATTATATTTGTAATATATGTCATATAAAAGGTCCAATTGATATTATCGAAAAGATTTGTGAGGAGACAGAAATAAAAGATCCATTTGAATTGGTAGATTTAATAATGAAGCACCCAAATTTTAAAATGTATGGACCCGAACATCATGTAATAACTCCTGCGGTTATTTTAACATCACTTAAGAATAATAATATTAAAAAACCTAATGGTGATGAATTAACTTTATTTGATATTAGGGAGGCAATTAGGAGAGCATCTAAAATTCCCGGAGGATGGTGTGGATTTTATGGATCATGCGGTGCAGGTATGGGTTCTGGAGTTGCGATTAGTATTTACACAGGAGCAACTCCTTCTACAAATAAACCTAGAACATTAGCAAATCAAATAACATCAAGATCTCTAGCTAAAATAGCTGATAACTTAGAACATTGCTGTAAACGTTCTGTAAAACTTGCTATTTGTGAAACACTTGAATTTTTAAAAGAAAAATTCGATATTAAATTACTCTATAGATATAATGAGTGTCCATTCTCAGAATTTAATGATAAATGTGAAAAAGAAAAATGCCCTATTTTTTCGGGAGGACATTAATAATAAAATAGAAAAATCAAATTTTCCTGCTTCGGATCCAAGATTCTGTTAATAAAGAACTTAATAAACGAATATGTTTTGAGTCTTTGGTATGGAAAACTAAATGATTGTTTTCTGATGTCCCTATAACAGCGATGAGTAATTCTTCAGCATCTCTTATAACACCATATCTATCTCCTTGGTCATAATTCTTAATTGAAATATTATCTAAAGATTCGAATTCTTGAAGGAGTTCAGAATGTTCGTCGTTTCCGGGATCTATTGAGCAGGAAATATTCATAGAAACAGATGATCTCAGTTCATATAGATAAAGTTCTTGTAAATCTTCAATACTAGGAACAACAATTGACACATTAGACATTGCATTATTTTGTAATACTTCTCTCATCTTTTCAAGAATTTCCGTTTTAGTAATCTTTATATTAGTAAAATCAACAATTTTATTTGTAGAATTAGACCCTACTTTTCTCAATTTTTCATTTTCAAGTTCTAAACTCTCTAATTCTTCATCTGCTTTAGCTAATTCACCATTTAATAGCTCTAGTTCCTTTTCAAGTTGCTCAATTTCCTTATCTTTTTCATTTAGAGTATTTTTATCTATTGAAGTCGAATTTAATTTCCTAATTTCATCGTCCTTAAGTTTTATTGTTTTCTCTAAAGTTGCAGCTTTTTCATCTTTAATCTTTAATGAATTCTCTAATGTTTTTATTTGTTCATCCTTCCATTTTAATGAATTTTCCATAGTTTCTAACTGTTCATCTTTTAAGCGAAGGAGATTCTCCTTTGTCTCCAATAGCTTCCTACATTCATATTCATCCATATTTTAACAATCCTTTTGTACTATAATTATCTGGTAAAGATGCATATTTATAATATTTAGTATAATACGTAAAGTTTAAAAATTTATGATATCTAATTCTTCTCCATTACTTCTTGTTATAAAGCACTTTTTTGCTCGAAAACTCTCTGGCAGTTCTACATTCTCATCAATAATGCACCATTCTAATTCACAAAATTTCCCTACAATTACCATATCATATATAATAGAATTAGATATTTTACTGGAATCTCCAATAATACATGATTTGCCAATTGTGGTATATGGTCCTAATAAGGCGTTATTCTGAATTTTAGTATCTTCTTTAATATTAATAGGTTCAACGTATTTCATATTAATGCCTTTAGAATTTCTGAGATTAAATCCCTTTAAAAATCTATTGTTCATTTTAATAATGTCTTCTAAATTGGTTAAATGATATTTTCCTATATCATTACTGGTAATCCAATTTTTGATTATTCTTATTCCCCTTATATTTTTACCTTTTTCTATAGCCTTCTTTATTGCATCTTGTAATTCCTTCTCACCCCTTTCAGAAACTCTTACTGTTTTTAGATATCTAACAATTTTTTGATTTATTATATATAAAGGTAAAGAATAGTATTTGCTTAAAATTTGACGATCCTTTGGTTTCTCAATAATATCAATTATCTGTAAACCTTGATTACAATCAAATTCCTTTGCTAGATCTGAACTCTCAGCTATTTTAACATTTCCATGACCTTTTGCAATACTAGTATCATTCGACTTTATTAGACTTAAAATCATATCTGCTTGTGAATTTCTAAAAAGGTTATAAATTTTCAATATTTCTTCTTTACTAAAAATGATATCGGCAGCAGTAATGAAATAATTATTAATTTCTTCATTATTTTGATTTTGTTTGACTTTTATAATAGCTGTCTTTATAGCATTAGCCATTCCAGAGATTTCTTTTTGTTCTGCAATAAGGATTTCACATTTTTTAATTTTGAGGACCTCTTCGATTAGCAACTCTTTTTTGTAGCCTACAACAACACAAAATTTATTAAATCCCGCTTGGTAAAAATTTGAGATGATTCGGGAAATAATTGATTTTCCACTAATTTCAATTAATGGTTTTGGGATTTTATTTGAAATTGGTACTAATCTTGTAGCGAATCCTGCAGCTAGAATAATCACATAGAAATTTGGTTTTAATTCCATAGGTTGGTATTTTCGAATATTTTTAGTTTATGTTATCTAAAGTTATTATTTAATTATTAGGTATATCTTTTTATTTTCATATTCTAATATTCATGCATGGAAGACCAAGATAAAATTATTGAAGAACTAGAATTAGATATATCAAAATTAATTAAAAAAGAGCTTGAATCTGGTTCGGCTATAATTGGTATTAATGTGGGAACTCCCGAGGGTACTAAAATCACGAGTACGTTTAGGAGTCCCATTAATATGTCTGTAGGGGAAGTAACCGCTGCGAATAGTAGCTTGGTATTTTTATCTTCCAAAATGTTAAAAGATTCTTTAAATCAGGAAGTAAGTTATAATTTGATTACAGGAAAAGAAAGAATTGTCCTCTCCATTCTATCGGAAAATATAACTATGATCGCTTATCTTAATCGAGAATTAGCTGATCTTGAAGGATTAGATTCGTACATAAATAGATTACAGAAATTAGCATTACAAATTTCAGCAATCATAGAAACATCAGACATACTAAAAGAAGAAATATTTAAGGGATTAAAAAGAGCAATCCCTAATACACTTGTACTTGCAATTATAACCAAAGATGGTCTACCAATTAAAGTACAATCAACGATGCCTGAACCAATTCTATCTGCTATGATCGCTGCATTATATAATTTATCAGGAGTTTTATTGGAAAGTGGAATGGAATATTCAATAATAGGAGGTCAAAATGGGTCTATTATTATACATGAATTAGACGAGAATCGAATACTTGCACTCGCAGTCCCGGAATCGGATGAGAGGAAATTAGGATCTTATATCGCTAAAATTAAAGCGATAATCTTTAAGGTTGTATAATAAGCAGCAATAATTCTGAACATTTGTGTGAAATAAAAAATGAGCATTAGGTAAAA
>JBHLOJ010000133.1:0-7761 GCA_048940605.1 Promethearchaeota archaeon | reverse complement strand
AAACATTTCTGCTGATTTAGTGCAAAATATCCAGTAAAATTGTACTATGCCAAGATTTTTTGTATTCTTATTTGATTTTCTTCAATTAAATAAAGGGAAAAATTAGAAATTTAGCACTTTATCCACTATATAATCTCACACTGTCTTAAATTTTACTCATTTGGTATTTTGATTGCTATTTTCTTCAATCTAACTATCTTTTACATGTAGTAAAAATCACAGATCTAGCATCTCAAGATTTGATCGAATTTTTCATTCCTTTAAATCTTTCTTCACTTTCATCTAAATTTAAGAAAATAAAACTGAAAATGGCTGTAAATGTACTAAAATTTTACGAATAAGGCATTTCCATAAAAAATTCCAAACTTGCACGAGATTGATCATCTTCTCAATTCCGAATTTTGTCGTTAAACTTTTTGTATTTTTTTCTTAATTAAATCATGTAATTATCAAAATCTTTAAATATCTAAAAGATTAATATCTATATAATAAACTCTGTAATAATAATAAAAATCAATAAAAATTATCATTAAATTATAAATAAGTGGAGGAATATAAAATGTCTGAATATATTAGTTGGAGTCCTATTCGAAGATTAATGAAACACAATGGGGCCATTATCGTTGCACGCGATGCCGTAGATGAATTAGTTGATTGGATGGGTCAATCGGCTGAAAAAATTACAAAAACCGCTTTAACTTTAACCAAACACGCAAAGCGTAAGAAAGTAACTCGGGACGACATCCTTTTAGCAATTAAATACTTCTAGATTATCTAGAGGGACGAGAAGCTTTCCTTATTATTTCTTTTTTTTTTTTAATTTTTCCTTAATCTTAGCTTATAATTTATTTTAAAATTAAAGATGGATATTATTGAAATTATCCTAATGAAGAACAACACCACCACATATACTTATAATTTGACCTGTCATGTAATTTGAATCGTCTGAAACTAAAAAAGAAATTATTCCCACAACATCTTCAGCTGTTCCAACTCTTCTTAAGAGGGGTTTCATATTAATCGCATTCCAGAAATTTTGAATTAAATTTGGATCATTCTGATATATTGGTGTGACATGATATCCTGGGCAAATTGCGTTTGCTGTTATACTAGGTGCTAATTCTTTAGCCAACACTTTTGTTAACATTATGAGTGCGGCTTTACTGCAACTATAAATTCCAATACCTGGCATTGGATCTAATCCGGCAATAGATGATACATTAATAATTTTTCCTCTAAGAGGCTTTAAATATTTCTGCGTCGTCATGACTTTCCCAGCGTATTTTGATACTAACCAAGCTCCTTTAAAATTAATGTCCATTAATTTTTGCATATCCTCTTCAGAAATGTCGAGAATCGAAGTACCTATTCCACCAATTCCTGCATTATTAATAACTGTATGGAGCTCTTTTTTTTCAGATACAATTTCTGAAATCATAGATGAAACAAAATTAGAATCAGATACATCTCCAGTTTTTATTAAAACGTCAATATGAAATTTTTTTAACATTTTTTCAGTTTCGACCAATTTACTTTCAGTTCTCCCGTTTAAAATTATGTTATATCCTTCTTCTGCTAATCGTATTGCCATTGCTCTACCAAGCCCAGAACCTGAGCCTGTGATCAAAATGTTTTTAGGATTCACTTTCAATTTCTACCTCATTTAAACGATTGGAATAAATAAGAAATATTAAATTCGTTGGTGAGAAACCCAGTTATCCAATTTTACACCTTTTCTATGGAGCCTTAAATTAAGAGCTCCTATATGGAGCATTAAGTGACGAAGGTTATAAAGTAAGGAACTTAAAACACTATTTCCGTGCCATTCAAATACAGAACTTTGTATTAATTCATCTGAAGTTAGATGTTCAAACCGAATTTTAGCTTTTTCTTTAATTTCTGTTAAATACTCTAATAATTGGTCGCTTGACAAAGTCACTTCTGGTACTTTATTTAATTGCTCAAGATGTGATGATGCATCACCGAACTTAGATTTGAAACTTCCACGAGCTTCTTTTGATTCTGAAAGATACCAATCCAAAAACCACATTACATGATAAGCTACATGCCAAAAGGGGGGACCATTGGTTCTCTCATCCCACAATTCTTTTGGGCAACTATTCAAATTTTGCTCCAACATGGCGATTGCTGCACCATATTGCTCGTGAATTGCATTTACTAATATTTTAAACGATTCATTCATGGTTTGCTCAACTAAAAGTAATTATTTATTATTTCTAAAGATATATTATAGTTTTTAATTTTTCTTCTTTTTTAATATTCTAGTAGAAATTCTAAATGGAAAAGTTTTTTAAGATTCTAATGAGATCATTTACAAGAATAAAATCCTTAACTTTGAGATTCATAGAACTAAGGGCTATATGTTGGATAAATTCGACCTAATAAAAAAGGCATTAAAACTAGAGCCCACAGAGAAGGTTCCCTATGCAATTTGGAAACATTTCCCTGAGTTTGATAAAACTCCCGAAGGGCTTTTAAAAGCACAGATGGATTTTCAAACTAAATTCGATTCTGATATAATGAAAATCTCAATCTCTGGTCGTGCTTTTGCTAATGATTTTGGGGCAGAATTGGGAGGTTATGATCCAGATTCAGGTTCAAGAATTTGTGTAAAATATCCAATCGAAAGGCTAGAGGATTGGGAGAATGTTAAGAAAATTGATATAACAAGGGGTGAATTTGGGAATCAAATTACAGCAATGAAATTAATTCATAAAGAAGTTGATGGAAAAATACCCACTATGATGACGGTTTTTTCCCCTTTTATGGTAGCGTCTCAAATCGATCCAAATATCATTTCAAACTATAGAAAAGATCCTCAATTAATTGGAGAACAACTCAAAGTGGTAACTGCTGCCATGACAGATTTCACAAAAATCTCATTAGATGTGGGAGCTGATGGTATTTTTTTAGCCACGCAACATTTTAACAATAAATTAACCGAAAAAGAGCGAATGGAACTTGAATTTGCACCTATGAAAACCTTAATTAAGAAATCTTTAAGAAAAAATAACTTTCTGGTTCTCCATCTCCATGGTGACGATCCTGATTATAAATTAGCAACTAAATTACCTATAAACGCTATAAATTGGCATGATCAGCAAACGAAACCAAAACTTTCTGAAGCAAGAAAAATATTTAAAGGTGGGCTTCTTGGAGGTTTAAACGCTGAATCATGGAAAGATATTTCTAATCCCGAAAAAATCTCATCAATGATCTCTTCAGTTTACGAAAATTTCAATGGTACAGGATTAATAATTGCTCCCGGCTGTGTCATACCTCAGTTCGTAAGTGATTCTATAATAGAAACTGCCGTTAACACAATAAAAAATCTCAAAAAATAATTAATTTAAGAATTATTGTATTACCTATTAAACTAGCAGATGTTTTTTAATAAATAAACTGTTGCTAAGATGTATGATGTAGTATTTTCAGTGTGAAATTTGAATGCAAAAATATATTTCAGAATATTTTGATGATGATATAGCAATAACAGCAAAGTATAAAGGGCCTAAATTTGATGCTCATGTTCATTTAGGGAGTATAGATGGGATTCATAATTTAATTAAGTTCAGAGAAGAGTTCGATATCAAGAAATCAATTGGTATTGTCTGGGGAAATGGCTATGACGAATTAGAACCAATGTTCCCTGATAAGTTCGTGTTAGCTAAGTACTTTAGAAGTAGGGAACTTTTTAAAGCAAAACCAAACCTTAGTTTAACGTTAGATTCAATTGAAAAGATTTATCAACAAGGATATCCAGTTGTTAAATTCTGGTTTGGACCGAGAGTGAGAGATTTTGTAAGAGATCAATTCAAAGTAGATCCACCAATGATCAAGTTAACTGATCCTTTTTTTAAATCCATATTTGCTAAGATTGAAGAATTAGGGCTAATATTATTAATTCATGTTAGTGATCCAGATCTTTGGTATGAAAAAGTATATCAGCCGGTTAGTCGATATGGTACAAAAAGAGAACATATAGATGATTTTGAGGAGATTTTATCATTGTTTCCTAATTTAAAAGTACAACAAGCCCATTTTGGGAGTCAGCCAGAAGATCTTGAAAACCTCGCAAAATGGTTTGAATTATTTCCAAATTACTATATAGATACATCTTCAGCAAGATGGATGGCACGAGAACTTGGTAGGCAACCAAAAAAAGCTAGGGAGTTCTTTATAAAATATTCAAATAGAATTCTTTTTGGGACAGATCTTGTGCAAGACCGAAATAAACCGATTTCGGAATATTATCGAACTCGTTATTTCACCTTTCAAGCAATGTTAGAAAGTCCTTGTCGAGATGTTCCATTGCCATTTCCGGATCCAGAAAATAATAATAACACAAAGATAAATGGCTTGGATCTTCCACTCGATGTCTTAAAGAAGATTTATTGGGAAAATGCAATTAAGTTCTACAAACTTAAATGAGCAACAGATTACAAAAAGATCTCTATCCCTGGAGGAAGCCATGGTTTGTAAATTCTATAATAATCGTTAAAGAAATTAGATAAACCATTTTTTAAACATAAATCTAACCAATGAAATATTGCCTCTTGCCCATGTTTCTCCTTAGATATTTTTCCGAACATATTGCTCAAATAACTTGAAATAACATTTTTATCCTCTGGGGCTCTATTAATTGATTGAGTTTCTAAAATAGTTTCAATCGCTCTCATATATGATTTAAAATTCTTTAAAATTTCTATTAAATTAGCCCTTTCCATAACAGGATCCTCGGATTTATTGATTATACGATTAAGTTTTCCTAAATTTTTCATCAAGTCTTTTATTTTGTCTAGAAAATAAGGGATATTTAATTTGATTAAATCTTTTTCTAATTTCCTCGTGATAAATGTATTCATTGTTATTTTATTATAAAAATATATAACCGGCAAAGAAGTATCTTTATCAAAATGTCTAATTAGCGGGATTCCCATCGTATAATACCTCGTTTCACCTGTACCTGCAACATGTATCATTGGTTGGATAGTTTTTGAAACTAAATACTGACGAGATTCAACTCTAGGGGTGAAAAAAGGTACATGCTCAGAAAGATCAGGATTATCTTTTTCGAGACTAAAATCTATTATACTACCGCAATGATTGCAATTGCATTTAACATGGATCATAGAAGTATAATCTTGACATGTCAATTCCAATCTTTTACAGTGACATTGTTCACTGTCACATTCATAAAAGAAAGGAACAAAATCATTTTTAATTTCTCTAAGTGGACTATGAATATTGTGTTCTATAAACTGATTTCTCAAATCATTATAAATCTCAACATATTTCTGTTGATTTTCTAATAAAGTCTCATAAAATGGTGTTAATAACTTCTTATATTCTAAATCTGAAGCAGAAATGAAAAGATATCCTTGATCAAAGATAACATTGGAAATTGTCCCAATTATGTTGATAAACCAATCTGTATAGTTTTTCGCATTATTGTGTGCAATTTTAATTAATCGAATTGCTTCTTCTAACCGTTCTTCTAATAATTTTTTATGCCAATTATCATCTAAACAGGAATTAATAGAATTTGAGTATTTTCTTCTGATTTCTTGGAATTGTTCTAAGAGATAAGGTACAGATGGTAGCGGAACATCTCTAATTCTCATCCCTAGAAATCTTTTTTCTATTTCAGGATTTATAGAAATTGAAAAGCCATTAGGTGAATTACTATGTGAAAATTTAGTTTTTATTAATTCAGGATGGACCTGATCATAATCAGCAACGTAAAAAATTGGAATTATAGAATCATCAAGATTTGCAAAAGTTGCCCCACATGCAATTTTATTAAAAAGAAACCTTTCGCCCCCCAAAAATTTAGGTTGATGTGAAACTTCTAAACTCAAACTATCATCATCCGCAAGATAAGTTTCTATATATCTCTTAGCTTTTTCAGTCAGTAAATTATATTTCTTATTTGTATTTTCAAAAATTTTCCCTAAAGCTAATTTCATCTCATTAGGATCAGTCTCCTTTTTCGTTTCTATTTTAATTTTTTTGGCAAGGAGAATAGCATCGTTCATTGATTGAGGAATAAGATCTTTCATCCCTTCAGAAATCCAAGATTTGTGTCCCTCCAAAGCATATAACAGGTAATATTTTAACGGATCTTCGAATTTATCGTTTGACATCTCTAAATTACCTAAAATTTGAAATTTTTAAAATCAACAATTAAATATTCAGGAGTAATGAATCCTTCTGCGTACTTTACTCCAATTTGATATCCTAAATATCCTGCACGTTCTCTTATATAATCAAAAATCCTTAAATACTTGTTATTATCAATAAACTGTGATTTATAAGCTTTAAGGGCAGTTATTTTTTCCTCAATAGAATCAGAAATATCGATTAAAAAATCCACTTTTCGATTCTTATCCTTTAAATGTGAGTGATCAAAATAGAAAACATATTTGGGGGAAAATTCTTGATATTCGGATTCCGTTTTCGTTAATTTTGCTTGAAATTTAGCTGCATTTACAATTTGATGGCAAGCGATGTGGTCTGGGTGCCAATCATTAGAAGGATGGGTAATAAGAATATTAGGTTTATATTTTCTAATCACTTCAGAAACTTTTTTCCTATTCTCTATTGTATTTTCAATATATCTATTTGTCATATCTAAAGTAATTCTTACATCCAAATGTAAAATCTCAGAAGCAGCTTTTGCCTCAGCCAATCGTTTTTCAACAGTACCGAATGGGGTTGGTTCTCCGTTTGATAAATCTAAAACTCCGATTTTTTTACCTCTTTTCTTATAATGGACAATTGTTCCTCCACATCCAATTTCTGCATCATCTGGATGGGCTCCTATTACTAAAACATCTAGCTTAAGAGTCATTTCAACCTACTAAGTCTCTAATTCTCGTATTTGTGTAAAAATTGCTTCTTGTATTTTTTTAAAGTTATATTTATTAATATCATCCACACTATTGAAATAATTCGAAAAAATAGACTCAAAGACATTAAAATTTGTCTTTAAAGGAGTATTCATGAGTGATTCTATTAATTTTATATATTTTTTAATTCTTTCTTCTCCCTTTTTAAATAAAAAACTATCTTTAGCATTTTTTAAAACAGAATTTCTATCTTTATATATCACAGGGACTCCTATTTCAATAATTTTATATCCTTTTTTCATTGATTTAATCCAAATTTCGATGGGTATTTCATATCCCTTTATTTTTAAGTCCAAATCATTTATTGCATTACACTCATATGCCTTTAATCCGCAGAATGCATCCGTAATAGAAAATCCAATAGTATTGAGAATCCCTGTGATGATCGTATTAACAAGAAATCTATCTTTCCATGGATTTTGCCAGAATAGATCAGGATTTTTATATCTTGAACCAGAAATAATTCTTTCTTCTGGGTTCGTAAGAATTAGGTCAATAAATCTATATAAACATTTTGGTTCATGTTGTCCATCCATATCAATCGATATAATCCAGGAAAACTTCATTTCTCTGGCATAACTAAAACCGTTTATAAGTGTGTATCCATAACCCATATTTTTTTTAAAATTAATAATAGTAAAAAAGGAATCTTTATTTTTTTTTTCTAAAATACGCTTGGTCTTATCAGTGGAACCATCATTTATAATAAGGATTTCTAAATTTAAATCATTTTTTTCCTGGAGATTTTGTTTTACATCCCGGAGATGTTCTATTATATGCTCAATGTTTTTTTCTTCATTAAAGCATGGTATAAGTAAAAGAATATTAA
>JBHLOJ010000132.1:0-7775 GCA_048940605.1 Promethearchaeota archaeon | reverse complement strand
AGCTATGGGATACAAATATGATAAAAATCTTCAAGGATGGAAATGAAGTAGAATATTATACACTCCTTACAGATTTTACTATTGATCTCCTCTTCCCTAAATATCTCTTAAATGTCATTAAGACCACAAATGATCAAAAGTCTAAATCTGATAAAGTTTTGCTTCAATATCTCAATATACTTGAAGAAACCTATTATAACTTGAAATCCAAAAAATAATCGAAGAAGAATTTTTGATTTAAGAATTTTTTTTTTCTTTTACTAGATACTTCCTCTAAAAATAAATACCTAAATTGCCTTATGATTTTTTAAGAATATTTGACATTTATATGAAAAAAAAGGTATAGGATGACAATTAATAAAAAAGGTTTCAGAAGGAAGCTTAACAGAAATAAATCGCTAGGATTTCTACTAATCATAATAATCATTCTGATGAATTTCAATTCTACTTTATTTGCAATGTTTGATATAAAGAGTGAAAAAACTAATGATAATGTATATTCAGAAAGAACAAATCCACTACCTTCTTCAAATCATCCATATAATGCCAAAGATTATAAATATTTTAAAGAAATAACATTAGACCATATGAGAGTATCTGGAACAGAAAATTTAATTGATTATCCTCTATTAATATCGATTTTTGATTCTGATCTCCATGATTACACTCAAACTAACGGGAATGATATTGCGTTTTCTAATAACTTTCAATGGTTAGATCATGAGATTGAAGTATTTAATCAAACATATAATGCAACCCATGCCCAATTAGTAGCGTGGGTCCGTATTCCTGTGCTTTCGCCCTCTGAAGACACTATTATTCGAATGTATTTTGGAAATCCTTATATAGGTTCTCGAGAAAATCCAACAGGTGTATGGAATAGTAATTATGAGGCTGTTTGGCATATGAATCAAGATCCATCATCTTCTAATATCTTAGATAGTACATCTAATAATAATGATTTAAGTCCTACCGGTTTCGCTTCTGATCAACGAATATATAACGGAAAAATAGGAACAGCGATAGCTTTTGATGGAATTGATGATTATCTTAGTATTGGTACTTTTTCAGGACCAACTGATGGATTTACTTTTGAAACTTGGTTTAAATTTGATGCTGAATATACAGTCGGTGGTAACCATATGTATCTTTTTAGTGGTAATACACCCCTATACGGCAACAACCTACCACGATTGAGATTTTATAATGGTAGCGCCATTGGTAGTGTTGCAACTGCAGTGGATGATAATGATTCTTGCCACGGGACTAAAAATCTTTGGGCTCCTGATACTTGGTTTCATTATATATTTAGATTCTCAGTACCAATTCGGACAACGACCCTTTATCTTAATGGTACAACCATAGACGGTATTAAAGTTGATTCTGATCTTGATTACCCACACTCTGATTGGAATAGTTTAAGTATAGCATCAGATTATGGAACAAGAGTATGGGGATCGGGAGCAATCTCGGAGTTTAGAGTTCTAAAGGGTCCTCTTTCTTCTGATTGGATCGAAACGGAATATAATAATCAAGTCGAACCTAGTACATTTTATAGTGTTAGTGGTATCCAGGTTGTAAATGTCCCTTCAATATTAGATTTTCAATATTTTAAGGAGATAACAATTGATCACACGAAAGTAACGGGCACAAACTTTCTTATAAACTTTCCTATACTCATATCTATTTATGATTCGGATTTGCATGATGAAGTACAACCAGACGGAGATGATATTGCATTTAATAATGGAACTGATTGGTTACATCATGAATTCGAAGTGTTTAATCAAAATTTTAATAGCACACATGCTCAATTAATTACTTGGGTATGCATTCCACGTCTTTCTCCTTTTGAAGACACAATTATTCGTATGTATTACGGGAATTCTACAATGGGTTCCCAAGAAAATCCTCAAGGTGTTTGGGATTCAAATTATGTCGCAGTTTACCATTTAAATGATAATCCAACTGATTTAATTAATGATTCCACAAATAAAATAAATTTAATTGGTAATAATATGGATATTTCTGATCTGGTTGATGGGCAAATAGGGTATGGATTTAATTTTGATTCAAGTGATATAGAATATCTTATATCTACAAAACCTACTACTATTCAAGCGTTCACATTTTCATTATGGGCTAATCCGGAGTTACACCCTAATTGGGAGGTTTTAATCAATTTTGACACCGAAGGATCTAATTTCAGATATTTTGCCATAAGTGATGGTAATAGTATTGGTTATGATGGTGAGGGCGGTTTATCTTATTTTGGCAGTGGAGTGCCACAAAATGAGTGGCAGTTTTTTGGTCTTACTTATGATGGTTCACAAATGAAAGCATATAGGAATGGGAATCAATTTGGTTCATCTGTTTCTAAAACTATTCAGAAGCGCACAGATGACTTTGAAATCGGTAGCTATCATAAGGGGGTAGAGCTTTATGATGGACAAATGGACGAAGTGCGTATTTCCTATATTGCTAGGTCAGCTGACTGGATTAAGACGGAATATAATAATCAATATAATCCGAATTCATTTTACTCTTTGGGAAATGAGACAAAAGTTGAGGATGATAAACCTTATGATGATTTCTATTTTAGATTTTATAAGAATATTAAAATTGATAATCAAAAGGTTTTTGGAACAGGTTATCATTCAAATTTTCCTGTACTAATATCTCTTTTCGATTCTGATTTACATAATGATGTTCAATTAGATGGAGATGATATTGCTTTTTCATTAGGATCTATGTGGTTAGATCACGAGATACAAATATTTAATCAAAACCATAATGGAACCCATGCTCAGTTAGTTGCTTGGGTGCGAATTCCTGAGCTTTCAACTTCCCTAGATACCTATATTCGAATGTATTATGGGAATTCTACTATGAGCTCTCGCGAAAATCCTACAGGTGTGTGGGATGGGTCATATAAAGGAGTCTGGCATCTCGAAGAGTCAAGTGGGTTTACTCAGGATTCTACTTCTTATAATGAAAATGGTATGGTTTCAGGTACAGTAATACGACCATCGACAGGTCAAATCGGCAATGCATATAACTATGGGACTGATGGTACTTTTAATGTTGGAGATCCTGCAGATGGACACCTTGATTTTACTATAGAGAGTTTTATGGTTAGTATGTGGATAAATATTGATACCAGTACAGGTACATGGCAAATTCCTCTTTATAAGGGTGCAACAAGTACGTGGAACCCTGGTTATTGTTTTGGAACTCCAACGACAGGAGATAGTATATCTTTTCATATTACTGATGGAATTGATAATATTGGTAGTCCCGATGCTAGTATAACATTCGATACATGGTCATATATAGTAGGAATCGTAGATAGAACAAACGATCTGATTCGCATTTATAAGGATGGTTATGAGGTAGGCTCAGGAACAGATATTAGCACCATACTGAGCTTAGCTGACACTCAAAATATTGAATTTCAATGTGCGAACCCTACTTATGATTTTGATGGACTTTTAGATGAAATAAGAGTTTTGAATATTACTCGATCTAAATACTGGATTAAAACAGAGTATTATAACCAGTATGATCCTTATTCTTTTTATTCTATAGGAGAAGAACAGAGTCCAGGGGGTATCATGTTTAGCGATCTTCAAGTCAATGCTATTGACTTATCTGGTAACCATATTCCTTCTGCAAATATTTCAATATATAATCAAACTACGTTAATAGGTAGTAATTTAACTGATTCAAATGGAAATACAGTATTCATGAACTTAATTCAGGCAGAATATAATTTTACTGCTTCGATAACCTCAGATATTGGAAACTACGTCGAAATTGTAAATATTACCTCTGAAGCAATTTTAATCAATCAATCGTTTCAAATAATCAACTTGATATGTAATGTTAGTTCGAATTTCTTTGAAATAGTTGATATTGACGGTGTTTTGCTGGATTCTGGGTGGGTAATAGTTGGTAACAGCACTCATGAGCTCCAAAACTGCTCGATCGATAGTGGTGGGCATGCAAGATTTTGGTGGGTAAACATGCTTCCTTATCAGTATAATTACTCCGTCTACTATCAAGATAATAATTATATTCCAAATATTATAAAAGTCGCATCAGGGGATCTTACGACTCCCAACTCTTCAATTCAAGTCCAAGCGAGTTTAACAACAGTTAACTTTAATATTCTGACACTTATTACTAAGCAACCAGTGGACGGGGTAAAATTATTATTAACCTCTACGACTACAGGAGACAGCATTGTTAACTTAACCACCGATAATAATGGCATAACCACATTAAGGTGGTTGAATTCTTCAGGGATCTATGGGAATTATTCTTTACAACTGGAATTCTTTGGAGCTTTAAGAAATTTTAATATGACTGGTATTACTAAAACGTTAATTACAGAAACAAATTTTACAGTATCTGCTGCAGAAGACTTTTACATTTATATTGAAGTTTCTTTAGAAAATTATAAAACAGAACTTATATCTCTTAATCCATCAGAATATATATCTGTGCAATGGGGCTCCCAGTTAAAATTAAGGATAATGTTCAATGTGAGTAAAGCGATAGGAGCTGAATATTTATTAGGTCCTACTTATAGCGATATAATGAGATATGAAATATTTAAGGGAGCAGATTTTGTTCAATCTGGGACTTTTGGGTTCGATAATGATTATATCGGAACTCACTATTCAATAATAAACACAGAGAGTTTAGAAAGTGATATTACCTACATAGTATTTATTTCAGCCCAAAAACCAGGATATTCAATTCCTCAAGAATTGCTGCTTCAATTGAGTATTCTGCAAAATGAGTTAATCCTCAATCAATCACAAAATGATGACTCAGTACAATCAGTTTATTGGTCAGACAATATTGATTTCTCGGTAAAAGCTTATGGGGAAATTTCTGAAAGTTTTACTACTGAAACGAGCATTTTTCAAGATATCAATAACAGTTTTCGATTTTCTCTACCTGATATTAATGTGAATTGGAATTTATCAAAAATAATATTCAATATTTACAATATCTCATGGAATGCTAATGCATCTGATATTAATTTATCCATCTTAGATCCCTATGGCATCAATAGCATATTTAATACCTCTAATCATGCAGGATGGGACTATAATCTGGGAGTCTGGACAGGAATAACCCTAAATGTTGATAAAGAAAGCCCGACATATGATAATAATTTTGAATTCATTATTAGTGGAACATTCAATAATACAATAGATATCATTGCCGACGCATACTTCATTAGAAATGATCTTAATATTCAATATGCAAAATTTAATATTTCAGATACAATTGCTCTTGCATCTGAATCTGAGGGGTGGGTAATTAAGAATATTACATTTATAATTCAAAATTGCTACAACACCGCTACATGGCAGAAAGTAAACTTATCTACCCTCACGAATTTAAATATCTCTACTGCGGATGGCTTTAAATATTCTCTTCATTCTGGAGATGAAAATGGAAATGGAGTATTAATAATAGATGATAAAATTATATATCCCCTAGATAATCAATATCTATTTAGTGTTGAAAGCAATCCAAATGTCATATTTGATGCAATTATAAAGGTTGAACATATTCAAGTTTTTTATCAAAATAAGCACATAGAAACTATTAACATATCATACGTCCAAGAAAATGTTCCTAATGGGGGAACTTATCAATTAAGTTTAACAAATGATTGGGATGAAAAATACGCAGTTTTATTAATAAGTGGTATAAATAACAAAACTAAAACCTTCTCTCCTTCAGAGGTTGCCATGAACATTACGATTGGCGGTCAAACGTATACTGTGGTAAATACTCTTCCTGGACAAGGGATATTTTCGTTAAATGGTTTTAATAAAGATAGCTTATATTTAGCCTCAATTGAAACAAATCAGCCAGTTAATTTCACCCTTTCTTTTAAAATCAGTTACTTAAGAACAGTTACCTACGCAGCATTAGGGACAGTAACGTATGTTATACAAGGATCACCCGATATTTTTGGAGTTGTAGATTATTATCCCAGTTTGGGAGAATTTTTATTAAGTATAGATACTTCGCTAGTAGATGCAGACTATTACACTATAATTTTTGAAGTATTTAAAGAGAATTATAAGATAACTTCAAAAGATTTGGATTTCGTAATTATGAATCGCTTAACCTTAATAAATGGAGATTCAAAAATATATAGAGAACTTGAATTTATTTATGTTAAAGACGCAAGAAATTTTACCTTTTTATATACAGATGCTTTAACAGGAAGTAGAATTACAGATTTAACAACTCAATCTTTTAGGTGGGAAAAATACGATATTGATGGAAATGTAACTGCTAATGGTGAAGGAACATTAATCCAAGAAGATGATGGATCTCTTGTTTTGGATTTTAACTCTGAAATCAGAGCTGTTGGAGATTATCTGTTAATTGTTAATTTGGAGAAAGCTAATTATGAATATAAAATTGCTATGATTCTTCTAACAATTAAGACAAGGTTTTTATCATATTCTTTAGGGAGTAATTTCAAAAATTATCAGATAAGTGTTGTTGAAGGACATACAATCCCAATTCAAATAAACTTGACTGATCCAACTCGAGGAGGGATTCCTTTATTAAATGCTTCTGTTAGACTAATAATAAGAGACAATATATATCAATTTAACGAATCTAGTAATGGCACATACATATTTAATTATCGTACCAGTAACATCAATGCCTTTTTCTCATCAAAAACTCTTACAGGAATTATCAATATTACCAGAGAAGACTACTTTTCAGAAGAATTCTTAATCACCATTACAGTTGAAATGGAAGAGATATTCCCAGGCATGCCAACTTTCTACTTTTTGTTAATCATATTTGCTATTCTTGCAACTGTTGGAAGTATAGTTGGTTATAGGGTATATAAGTATGCAACAATTCCAACTTTTGTTAAGAATATAAGACAGATGCAAAAGGAAATTAAAAGCAAACGAAATATCTCAGAATCTTTGTTATATCAAACAAAAGAAGTTTTTATTGGTGAGATAGTAAAAGATAGGTGGAGTGCTATTGGACTTTCATTAGGAGATATATTAGGAATTGAAATTAGAAAAAGCAAAAAAATACATAAACTAAAAAAGGCTAGCTCAGAAGGAGAACATTATCTAAAACCATTGGGACTAATTTTGATGAAATGGGATGAGAGAATTGGAGCAGAGCTCATATCAAAATATCCAGAAAATGTTAATGTTTCAGACAAAACTTTGATGCAAATATACGGAGCACATGAATATAGTGGTGAAAGAGGTTTAGTTTCATTAATTAGGGGTAATCTAAACGTCTTATCTTATTATACTGGTCCGGAATCAGCTTATTATATCGTTCTAATTTTAAGTATAGATGATGACCCTGATATGTATGAAGGAGCAATGCCAAATATCGCGCAATTGATTCTTCAACACCTCGATGAAGATTATTATCTCCAGATGATTCCTTCGCTTTTTCAGCGTTTATCGGTTTATCCATCTCTAACTGAAGAACAAAATTTGCTTTACTATTATCAAGATGATATCAAACGAATGGTGATTAATATCTTAAGAGATTATGGAGTAATTACGAAATCAGAGTTGACAATATGGGTAAAAGACAGTGAATTAGAGGGTATTATCGATCTAGAAGCAATATTAGCTGATCTTATTAAGATTGAGTTAATAAAAGTAACTTCAGTAAAAGGAATTCCTTCCGAGCTTATCTTTCTTACAAAAGATTTTTTCATGCTAAGGGTACCTCCTGACACA
>JBHLOJ010000131.1:0-7881 GCA_048940605.1 Promethearchaeota archaeon | reverse complement strand
TTTGAAGTTATCCAAACAACGTTTAATTTAACCTATACGTTAAGCTTAAATATAAATAGAATCATATTTTTTTTACTAATAAGTATTATTTAATGGGTGTGCTTGGATTAAAAAAATTGCATTTATTGGTCTCGACAACGCAGGTAAAACTAGTATTATCACCGCAATTACGAGACGATTTGGTTTTGAGGAAGAAGTTGCTAAGTTGATGCCTACAAGAAGAATTGCTCGAGATACTTTTAGATTTTTAGGATTAGAATTTTCAAGGCTCGATTTTGGTGGGCAGCGAATATATAGGGAAGACTATTTAAAACATCCAGAGAAATTCTTGAGTGGTATAGATCTGATTTTTTATGTTATAGATGCTCAGGATTTTGATAGGTATATTGAATCAATAGATTATTTGGAAGAAGTTTTAATATTTTTTAAAGAATACCAAGAGGATGTAATAGTGGCTATCCTCTTTCATAAGTTTGATCCTCAACTTATGGATAATGTAGAGATAAACAAAAGGATCCTTACTTTAAAACAAGCATTAACAAGATATTCGAATGATTTCGATATTTTTTTCTTTGAAACTACAATATTCGATATTAAGTCTGTTATGGATGCGTTTTCAAGTGGATTATCAATGCTTTTCGAGAAGATGGAAATGGTCTCTAATTTATTTGCCGAGATTAGTAAGAGTTATAATGCAATACTGATTTCATTATTTGACCAAAAAGGTATAACTTTAGGCGAATTTTATCGCCCACATCTACAATTGAGACAAAAAGTTAAGATCTATGAAATATACTTAGAATTGCAAAAGCGTGTTGTTGCTGAAAACAGAACTTTGTTCGAATTTTCTGATAAATTTGATAACGGTGAAAGATTTTCAGGCGTTATAGAAGTCCTTAAATTTAGTAATATAGATTTTTATTTGTTGTTCATAGTAGAAGAAGATCAAAAAGATTTGAAGAAAACCATAACGCTTTTAGACAAAATTGAATCAGCTAAACCTCAAATGGAGAATTTAATTTTACAAATTATCCAATAAACCTCAAAACTTAAAAGAGCGCAGATGGAGGGATTCGAACCCCCGAGCGCTCACGCGCACCGGCTCTTTAGGTTATTGAAAAAAAACTCTCGAAGCCGGCGTCTTACCAGCTAGGCTACATCTGCTATTTCAGTTTTAATTTAAAGCTTTAATACTGTTTTCTTATGAAACTTAAAAGATCTCAAATATAAAATACTATCTTTTTACATGAAAGAAAAGAATAAACGTTTTATCATGTCTTATAATTATTATGGATTATTAAGAAGTATGAACATAGATTTTTAATTTTAAGTTTGGATCTAGTAATCGTATTAAACCTTCTTCTTCATATTGCTTTAAGAGTATTTTTGCTGTTGAAACTCTGATATCAAACTTAAGCGCAATATCTGTTGCTAAAATTGTTTTTTTCTTTGAAATTGAATCTCTAATGTCTTTTTCAAGATTCTTAGGTATAAAAGCGTCTCTTTCAACAACGTTTATCTGTTTAGTTCTACCATACTTTCTTCTAAGATTTAGTGTGGCTTTTCGAACTAAGAGTTTTTCTTCTTTCTCTGACATAGTTAGCCTTATTTAGTGAATAAAAGAATTACTAATTTAAAATAGAATGAAAATATAAATATTCGAGATTAAATAAAATTTTTGTTTTATTATTTAAAACTTAATAGGTTTTGCCTATTTTATTAATTTAACTAACTGATTTCATTATATTTATTTTGAACACCAACTATAGTTTTAATGTAAAGAAGAAGAGACCAGAAGAAGAATATGAGAAGGTTTCAGATTATTTTAGAGGGGATGTCTTAAATCATTATGCAACCTCTAAAAATATGATGCGAATACAACAAAAAATTACTAATAGAGCCATAGAATTATTAAACTTTAAAAATAGAGGTGTTTTAATCCTAGATGCTGGTTGTGGGCCTGGATTCGCTGGAATATATCTAAAAGAGATGGGATTTAGAATAGTAGCACTTGATTTAATAGCAGAATTCCTATATTTTTATGAAATTAATGATATCAATCCTATTAATTCGGATATGTGTTTTCCTCCTTTTAAGTCAAATATTTTTGATGCTATAATTTCTATTTCAGCATTGCAATGGATCTATAGAGATATAAATAATAAAATGATGCATTTTATGTTGGTAAATTTATTTAAATCCTTTTTTAGGATTTTAAAGTCCAATTGTAAAGTAGTAATGCAATTTTATCCAAAGAATAAAGAAATAATGGAAAGAATTGGCAAAATAGTTTCAGAATATACAGATTTTAAGGGTCAATTCATAATAGATAACCCAAATAGTCATAAAAAAAGAAAGATTTTTCTTTTGCTAAACAAGAAATCGTAGTTTTGAGATATTTTTAGAGAAAACCGAATTAATCTAAATTTTTTCATACCATTAAATTTTATCTTTATGCATAATATTTTATTTAACTTCTTTTATAATAAGTTTAAAAATTTGTTATCAAAAATTTTAAAATTTTAATTTTAATAGATGATTTTATGAAAATGCGAGATATACATAAAAAACAATTAAAAAAAGTGTCATTACTCTCAATAATAGTAATAATGATCTTTTTTCCAGCATATTTGATTAATTTCTCTAATCTTACAGCTATTTCAAGGAATATCAATGATGAAACAGTCATAGATAATGAAATAAATAATCTGGATGGGTTAAGACCAAGTGTTTTAGGCAATGATTCATGGTGGGATACTTCTTTTGGGTATCGAAAACTGCTTAAAATTACAAATCCATACAATTACAACTTTACTGATTACGGGATTTCTGTAAGTTTTAATTATATGGAATTAGCAGGGAAAATCCAATCAAATTTAGATGATATAAGAATAGTAGAAAATGGAATTGAGCGTAAATACTATGTTGCTAAAGATTACCCTTCAATAGGTTTTGCAACAGTATATTTTGATACAAATGTTTCACAAAGTTCTACTGAATATGATACTTATATGTATTTTAATAAAGCTGTAGGAAGTAATGAAGCGTCTGGAGTTTTAGATAGTTTTGGTTGGGTTAAAAACGGAGATTTTGAATTAGATAATAGTACTGCTCAGTATTTTGAACCCTATGGATGGACTTTCTCTCATGATCAAGTTGACCAACTTAAGGATGTTAGTAATATTAGAGAAGCTGTAAATCATTCAGAGACCAGTTACGCATTTTTTGAAAATAATCTTGTCTCGATAGATGATCTTACTCCATCGGCTGAAAGAGTAGAATCAGGACATTACTCTTATAAATGGGGTGCTCAAGGAAATTTGCTCCCTCAGGTATCATGTCAAGATTATGTAGGAACATTTTATTCTTATCCATTTAAAGTCCCTATAATCGAAGGAGGGAAAATAGGTTTAAATGTTTATCGAAACGTGAGAACCTATATGTTTGAAGACCCTGCTGCATCTCTTCCAACAATTTCAGAAGATGGATATTTTCTAAGGATTTGTAATGGATCAGCTTCAAAATATGTTGTTGATGTTGATTTACATGAAAATATAGGAACTGGATATGATAGTTGGGTGGAAATGTATGGAGGTTATGCTTATGTTTCACCAAATCAAAAAACACTGCGGTATCACGATGAATTAAAAGAACATTTTGAGATTGATCCGAGTTTAGATACTAGATCAGGAACAATTGATGATGGAGACTTGACTGGTGCGATAGAAATTGATCTTAGCGAATTTATGGGTGAGGAAATATTTATAGAATTTGGTACTTGGGGTCCAGAAGATGGAGATGCTCAGATTGTGAAATCAGGATTCTTTCAAGTTGATGATATAAGATTTAATTATACAATTTCTGCAGAAATGCAAGAATTGCAAGCTCAAGTATCGACTATTGAAGTGATTGTAAAAGACGTTGATGGAAGAAGTGTCCCTACTGCAGAAGTAATGATTGTTGATGATACAGTTATAGTAGCAAGCGGAATAACTTCAAAAGGACGAATCACTTTCGAGGATATACCTAATGGATATTATAATATTACTGCTAATTATACATTAGGATCTTTGGAAGAAGAAGTTTTTAATAGTGGCATTTCTGGAGAAGGTCCATACTATTTTAATGGAATTTCCTATACACAAGATATTACCGTTGATATTTGGACAATAGATTTTGAAATAGTAGACTGGGATGGGATTCCCTTATCTTATGGATATATTGAAATTAATGATACTATAAGTGGATCTTTATTGGACACATTGACTCTTGATAGTAATGGAAAAGCAACTTTTCGTTGGCGCAATCAATCAAGCTATTATTATAAAGTTTATTATGATAATGTAGACTATGGTAATTTTAGTTCAACGCCATTAAATGAGAGCTATATATTCAGAAATCAATATACTGTGGATAATGTAAAATTTCAGGAGCATAATATTTATTTAAATGAATCCAGTACAGGTAGTTTTTCAATCAGCGAAAGAATTTATACGAATGATTCTAAGACTGAATTAAGTAATAAGAAAATAATAAAAGCCAATATTGCCCTTACAGATATGCAAAATTATCTTGAGGAAATTTCAGTCTATTATATTGATAAGGATGATTCATCAGTAGGAAACTTGCTTTATAACAAAGTATATACTACAACTAATATTACAGATGACATAATCGAGCTTGACATCGCCGAAATCAATAATGAGAACTTAAGAAATGATAACTATGAAGCATATGGATTATTAATTGAAGTTAATGGATTTAATAGTACGCAAAGTAACGGTAGAATTAAGGTAGATTTAACTGAATCATGTAATATCTATAATAGAACAGCGCTAGCACGATTAAACATACGAGTAATAGAAAATTTCGGAACTGCAGAATCCCCAGAAGGCGATCCTCGGAGTGCAACAATCAAAGTAGTTGATGATTTAACAGGACAACCTTTAGTCAATTTATCCTCTTTTAATGACAGAGATGGGTACGCTTATGGACCAAAAAATGGTTATGAAACACCGTTCTGGTTTTTAATCGGTCGGAAATATAATTTTACTCTTGATGTTGCAAACATAACTGGTGCTCCTTTTAATATAACCTATCTTGAACCAACACAATGGACTCCAGGAATGACTAAAATCAATGAATATAATTATACACTTAATGGTAATTCTTCAATTACGTTTAACCTTAGATTAGAAGGAACAGGAGTGA
This sequence comes from Promethearchaeota archaeon, assembly GCA_048940605.1. Taxonomy (GTDB): domain Archaea; phylum Asgardarchaeota; class Lokiarchaeia; order Sigyniarchaeales; family SOKP01; genus Loki-b32. Next base: position 2,670 of record JBHLOJ010000131.1, on the reverse strand, counting down.
ATATTACTAATTATGATACTTCATTCAATGCTTCCTATGGAACAACTGATGTATTTTGGGGGGATGATCTAAATTTCTGGGCATTATTTACATCTACTTCAGATAATTGGCAAACGTGGGATTATGTTCCTGAACCTCCAGCAACTTGCTATTTAACTATAAAGAAAGCAGGGATAGAAGATATATTGATTTCAGAGAAAATGACATACAGTATTGACGGTAATTTTTCTATAACACTTAATTCAAATCTACTCTCTGCTGGAACTGACGAAGAATATTATGATGTTTCTATACACGGATATCATCCTACATATGACAATCCAATCCCAGCAGTATATTTAATAAAAGTAAAAGCAATACCAACAACAATCAGCGCATATGATTATGACACGCGAACGGTGATTTCAGATAATACTTATACTGCTTATTTTAATGAACTTGTAAACATTTCAGTAAGGTATTCTATTGAATTTGGTTCTCATCTTGAAGATGCATTATTAACGTATGCCTGGATCGGACTTGAGCCCAATGATTTCTATTCTGATCCTTTAGATAGTGAATATTATACTTTTACTCTTAATACTTCTGATGCACAAAGTACAGGAATAAAGGTTATTAGTATAACAGCTTCAAAAGAAAATTATACTGCTCTCTCATTCTCAATTTACCTTGATATCCTTGAAAGAAAAACCACTCTTAATAATCAGTCGGATCTAGTCTATATTGTATATAAAAGCAATGTATCAGATCCATACTATTTCACATTTAATTATGCAGATGCTGATACCCCTGATATTCTTGGGGATTTAACAATCGCAACATATAGTTGGTATGAATTAGATGAATATGGAGAACGGATTTCTGGAAGTCAAGGCACTGGGACATTGAACCAATATATAAACAAGTCGTATTATTTAGATTTCAATATGGAATTTAGAGCTGTTGGGTTTTATTTCCTCCATGTTGCCTTGCAGAAGGAGAGCTATGAAGCACGATTTGCATATATAAACCTCGAGATTATGTTAAGAGAATTTGATGCTGTAATTACAGGATTGGGATCCAATAATCAAATCAAAGTTGATCAAGGAGATAAAGTGGAAGTAGAAGTTAATTTAGTGGATCTTTCACGCGATTTTATAAGTCTAGAAGGGGCTCAAGTTACATTAAATTTTCATGGTGAGAATATTACTTTTGATGATAGTATCACCCCTGGAGTTTATGTTGGAATAATCGATACTAGTGATATTGATACATTTTTTACATCAAAAACGGTTGCAGGTAAATTGACTATTGCGAAAGCCAATTTCACTACACAAGAAATAACTATAAATGTTGTAATTAAGATGGAAGAAATCTTTCCAGGAATGCCAACATTCTACTTCATTCTAATTACAGTAGCAGTAATTGGTGTAGTAGGAAGTGTGGTTGCTTATAGAGTCATACAACAGGCAAGAATCCCAAAACATGTTAAGAAGATTAGGAAAATCAAAGGGTCCATTAAATCAAATAAGAAAATTGCAGAAGCAATTTCAATTCCAACAAAAGAAGAAATGATGGCGAAACTATTTGGAAATGACTGGAAGGAACTTGGTCTTTCGATTGATGAAGCATTAGCAATACAGGATCTAAAAACTAAGAAAACAACAACAGAAGATAAGATTACAAAAGAAGGAGGTGTAAATATCTAATGCCAATTGGATTAGTAATAATGAGATGGGATATTAAAGTAAGCACAGAGATTCTCGCTAAATATCCTGATGAACTTGTTATTAGTGAGGAAACGTTAATGCAAATATATGCTGCACATGAATATACAGGGGAACCAGGAATGATTAGTTTACTAGTAGGTCCATTAAATATTGCGTCCTACTATACTGGGAGAGATAAACCTCTTTATATAATTCTTCTTTTGAATTTGGATGAAGATCCTGACACTTATGAAGGGGGATTATCAGATATTTCACGTGTAATTTTTCAAAACTTTGAAGATAATGCCTATTTAGAAATGATCCCGTTCTTATTCCAAAGGATATCAACATATCCTCACTTAAATGAAGAACAGAGTTTAGCTATCATATATCTTGACGGTGTAAACAGATTAATAATAGATAGGTTAAGAGAAGAAGGTGTAATCTCCAAATCAGAATTGAAAATCTGGTTAAAAGATAAATATAGAGAAGGATTTTTTGATGTGGATGCTATTCTTATGGAACTAATCAAAAAGGAAATAATAAAAGAAGCATCCGTTAAGGGTATGCCATCAGAATTAATCTTCCTTATAAACGATTTATTTATGATTCGAAGACCACCAATTAATTTACTTAAAAATCCTTCAGAGCGAGGACTCCCTGATAAATTTACAGATGAATATAATGTAGCAGTAAAGAAGTTTTTCCAAAAATATCGACCATCAGATGATGATAATCTTAAAATTCTAGATGAGATAATAGCAGATCCTCAAGTATATGAAATTTTGAAATTACTTAGAATTTCAATAGTTACAAGAAATGTCTTAGAAAAACTCAGAAAAAAGGGAGTAGATGACATCGATAGCGGATTAAAGAAGTTATGGGATAATCAGATGATACATGTTTTCCAGGATGCTAAAGGAAATGAATATTATGCGTTACTCACAGACTTTTATAATTCATTGATATACCCTAAATACAT